>JAKADF010000187.1 GCA_021820805.1 Bacillota bacterium | reverse complement strand
ATCTTGCACGTTGGTGCCGGCATGATGGCATGGGCTGCAGCTTCATTGACACTCGATATTCCAGTTATGAAAACATGGGTAAACGGCTTAGACGAAGCGCCTGTTACAACCTTTCAATGTTTGATTACGGTTTTAATCCTCGCTATTGGACTTGGCATTCGACAACTTATGTTGCAAAGAAATGACAAACTATAAACCTATTTTGATATCCCGTGCATAGCAATATATACACCAATACATATATAGAGAATACCTTGAGCGATGAACAACCACGAAGGTTTCACAATCTGACCCTGCCTAGTAATAAACTTGGTGAATACCGACAGCAATTAACAACAGTCCGGCAACAACCGACGAGTATTTACCTAATATTTTGGCCAAAATGCCAATACCTAATATGTTTCCTAACCAAATCATAAAGTACCCCCATAGGATAATACTTCCTACCGTAATCCAAATTGAAGATGAATTTGTAGCCGTTGCTCCAAAACCGCTTACTAAATTCGAGAAAGATAACGCAACTCCCAGCAAAAGACCCTGGCGAACACTTGGCACTTCCAGTTTCTTTTGTTTTTGACTACCTGAAACTAGTTGACGAACATAGGCTGAATAGAGTATGAAAACGCCAATACTGCTAAGAACAAATTTGATTGGCTCTTTTACAGGGGCTATAGAGAGCACCTATTTCATATCCACCACTTGGTTGCCCATGCCA
Organism: Bacillota bacterium; assembly: GCA_021820805.1. Next base: position 6,120 of record JAKADF010000187.1, on the reverse strand, counting down.
AAATAAAACCAAGTGCAAGTGAACTCCCCAGATAGACAATCCCTAAGAGAATTCGATTTTTCAGCATATTAATAGTTTCAACCGACATTGTAGAGAAGGTTGTAAAGCCACCACAAAATCCTGTACCGAGCAATAGCCACCAATTCGCATCATGATGGAGCGTTGAAAACTCCTGGAAGAATAAACCGAGCAGCAGTGTGCCAAGCATATTAATGATCCACGTGCCCCAAGGGAACTCACTATTATTTATCTTAGAAATGGCATTCCCCATGCTATAGCGCGCGACAGCGCCGACTGCTGATCCGCCGCCGACAAGGATGGTTCCAAATAAGCTCATACCGACAACTCCTTCGGTTCCTCTGTTGTGCGGCGAGTAGCTGCCACAACAATCTGATCACCAAAGAATGCGAGTAGTGGACCGCCAAGAATGCTGCTTGTGGCATAAACTGCGGCCAACCATAAATGGACAGAAGAAAGATTCATCAGATCCAAACAAAAGGTGGAAAATGTGGTGAACGCCCCGATGGCGCCTGTACCAAACCCTACACGAAACCATGTCCTTACGTTTCGAACATCTGCAATGCCGTAAAACAAGCCCAAAATGAAAGACCCAATTAAATTGATTACCAGTGTATTCATTGGAAAAGAACTAACACTTGGAATGATTGCGTCGAGCACGTACCGTAAAGAACCCCCAACAATACCGCCAATAAATAATGCTAAATAGGTCATATCTTCACCGCCCTTTACTTATTTCTTGAAACACAATGAAAGCTCCTGCGAATAGAAAAAAGCCCATTCGCAGGAGCCATTAGCCAATACTCGGCAGTTGACGGTGAGCCCCATCACCTATTCAAATTCCTAATGATATAGGATATTTGCCCATTTGGGTATTGATGCATTGGTTTGTGTAACGGGGAAATCCATGTATTGGCGGACACTTAACATTCCCGTTTGGTTTATAACTGTAAACTGACCATTGATTATATCGATAATCATCGATATATTATCTGTATCGGATAATATCGATATAGATCGGTGGTGACTGTTATGTTGGATTTCTTGTTCAAATTCGGAAGCACTGCCTGGTTTTTATTTAAGGACCTTTGGTACTGGGTAATTGTCGGGACTATTTTAGCGCAAGTTGCAACTTGGCTGATTCCATTTCAGAAAATGCAAAACCCTGTAAAGGGTGGTATTCGCTCTGTAGGAATTGCAACGGTTGCAGGGGCTGGTCTCCCCCTTTGCGCATGTGGTGTTATCCCTTTCCTGGTTTCGTTCTTACGAGTAGGTGCACCACTGGCAGTCATCATGGCATTCACCGCGGCCTCCCCCTTGATGGACCCAGCCGACTTTACGGTTACTGTCGGCATGCTTGGACTAGATTGGGCAATCGTGAAGACACTCGCAGCTCTCGCAATGGGATTACTCATTGGATTGACAATCCTTTCCCAGAACCGCCGGGGTACATGGTTAAATCAGGTCAAAGTGCGTGTTGCAGATGGCGCATCGGCTCAAACAGCAGCGACAGCACCAGCAAAACCTGCATGGCGCATCGTGACTTTAAAATTCCTGAAAGACCTCTGGTTTAGTGGAAAATTTCTACTACTAGCAATTGTTTTGGGCGCATTACTCAATACCCTCGTTCCTGCTGAGATAGTGGCAAAGTTACTTGGTGGACACCACTGGTATGGAATACCTCTGGGCAGCCTAGTTGGTATTACAACCTATGGCATCAGTGATGCACCAATCATCAAAGTGTTGCTTGGACTTGGCATGTCAAAGGGAGCGGGAATGGCATTCCTGATTGCAGGGCATGCCACGAGTATCGGCTTACTTACTACCTTACACACACTGTTCAGACGCCCGCTATTCATTTTCTATCTAACTGCAACAATGTTTGTCAGTCTTATTTTTGGAATCATTTTTGAAGCGCTCTGACAATCCGTCTTGGTGAAAGGAGGTGATACACATGGCATTATTAGATCGACTCCTGAAACGTGAGAGTTGTTGCAGCAATAGTTCCCTGGTTCCAGTTGAAAAACCATCTGCCGAAGATAAGAAGAAAGAGAGTAAGTCAGATAAGTGCTGCTAAACTTGCTGTTAAAATTGGCGAATCAGGAGGGTCGCTTCTTTGACCCTCCTCAATTCTCGGGTATATTGAAGAGGGTGATTGATATGGATTCGGTCAAGGTATTCAAAGCTCTGGGACATGAATTTCGTTTTCATGTTGTCATGGCACTTCTTGAAGGCAAAATTCATACCTGTTGCGGCGAGATCCGCTCTTATGAGCAAGGGTGTTGCGTTACAGATCTGACAGACAAATTCGATATGTCGCAATCTACGATTTCACACCACTTAGGTATTCTCGTTGATGCCGGGATCGTAAAAATGGAGAAGCGTGGTTTATGGAGCGTTTACTTAATCTCCACCGACACGATTCAAGAACTACATAAAACGATTGGTGACTGGCTGTCATCCTGTTGTGAAACGCCAAAGTCTCAAGAATCAACATCACATTAACTTTTCCATCGCCATGACATCAACAAATTGACCATCAAGCTTTCCTTGATTGTGAAACACTCCCACTTCTCGAAACCCCATCTTTCGGTACAAACCTTGCCCATTTGCATTAAACGGAAAGGTGAAAAGTATAATCTTGTGGAACATATTATCCTTGGCAACAGTTTCAAGATTTTTCAAAAGTACAGACCCAATGCCCTTTCCCCGCCAATCGCGTTGCACATATATAGACAACTCAGCAACCCCAGCGTACGCATAACGATGAGAATACGGATTCAGAGATGCCCAGCCAATCACTTGATCATTCATTTCCGACACCAATACTGCATACCTTTCTCCCCGTTCCGTAAACCAGGTACACATATAATCAGAGTCTTTCATGTCCTCCTCTAACGTTGCTATTCGGTCTTCAATCCCTTGATTGTAAATGTGCAAAATAGCACTAACATCGGACATGATAGCTTGCCGAACTGAAATGTTCGTCATCGTATACGCCCCCAAATCAAAACAAAATCTTCTTCAGACTGCTAACGATTTCTCTACAGAAAATCATTTTTTTAATAAAGATATTTCGTACGAGATGACGTCACTTGACTGCAGCCTTCTTGTGAGGTTCGACAACTTCATCTGCAAAATGCTTTAACGACTCCACCCCAATAATTTCTTCATCCTGAAGGGCGACTACGGAAATAGCTTGATTCGCGTTTCTCTGCTTCAATGCTTTGACATGCGCCATTTGCTTCTCCAAGCGCTTGCCAAACAGTCGACTAGTAGATGCCTCCTGCGGCAAAACCTGATTGACGATAATCACCTGTGTACCAATTCCCGATTTTGCAAGGTCGGCGATTGATCTTTCCATTTCTGCAATTGGAGTGGTTTCTGGTAACGTTACAAAAAACATGCCTGTTTCATCTGGGGATTGCAGGATTCGAATTGCTTCGTTCATCCTAGTAAGCTGAGCCTTATCGAGCGCTGCTGTTTCAGCAGTGAACGCTTCTTTCTGCTCTAACTCCATTTCATAACTAAAAGACAACTGCAAAAGGCGAAGTGTATGTCCTGTTGGTGCAGTGTCAAACACGATGACATCAAAATTATCACTTAACAGATAATCCAAAAATTCCTGAAACACCGCTACTTCTTCCGTACAAGGTGAATTCAGTTCCTCACTAACCCGCCGAACCGTACTTTCGTTGCCAAACTGTGTTTTGAGCGAAGCTAAGACCTTGTTCCGATAAGCTTCAAACGCCGCTTTTGGATCAATACGAGCTACCCATAAATTCATACCGTCAAGTTGCCTGGGCACAGAGGATACCGTTCGGTTGAACAAGTTTCCAATATGTGCTGCAGGATCAGTGGTCACGAGCAGTGTTTTGAAACCCTGGTTCGCCGTATAAATGGCAGATGTGCATGCCATCGTTGTTTTTCCTACTCCGCCTTTTCCAGCGAAAAATATTCTTTTGCACTTCCCACCCTGCGGCAACAATTGTTCGGCGGGTATTTTTCTATATTCGAATGGCATCTTGTAGATCCCCTCCGACTTGCATTAGCATATCAATTCCTTTAATTTCATCTGGATATAAGGGCATGGTGCAGAGTGTTCCTTCAAAACGTGATGCAAGTTCTTGAATAAACGGTTCCTGCTTTCGCCATATCCGGCTCGAATATGGATGTGACCTCTCATCCTCTGGAATCACGCCATTCACAATTGCAATCTGATTCATTATGCTTAGTTTTTTAAGCTCACTCGAAGAGCGAAGCAATTCATCTATTGGTAGACGCGCAGCTTGTGTGACAAAAACAAACGTTGTCATTGTCTCATCTTGCAATGCACAAATGGCTTCGTCGTATTGTTGCTTCGAAACTAAAAGGGAATCAGCACTTCCGATACAGGTTTGTCCGCTGCCAACAATACTTTCATCAATATGCCGACTCCAACTGCCAGGCAACTCAAGCAGCCGTAAGGTATGTCCTGTCGGGGCGGTGTCGAATATCACCCAGTCATACTCTGGTCGATGCATGCACGCAATAAATTGATCGAACGTGGCGATTTCCTCGGTGCAAGGTCCGCTCATTTTCTCTTCAGCAGCCTTCACTACATCTTCTGGAAACAACGCTCGAAGCGGAGCCAAAGCACGATCTTTATAAGCTTGCAAGGCGTCATCTGGATTGATTTCCTGAATGAACAAGTTAGGTACTCCTTCGACCTCGCTCACTTGTAACCTAACTGTCTGTTCAAATACATCCCCCAAATTGGATGCGGGATCCGTTGTGACTAAAAGTGTTTTCTCGCCCCTATTCGCAAACATCACCGCTGTGCTGGAAGAAAGGGATGTCTTTCCAACACCGCCCTTTCCCGAAAAGAACAGATACTTCGTCATGAATTAGTGCTCCCCTGCAGTATGCAATTCATCAATTTGTGGGTATCTTCCCATTTTGCAAATCACGCCGTCGACCGTGACAATTGGGAGTGCCCGCATTCCCTTGATAGCTACGATTTCATATATCTCTTGGTTTGCAGTAAATGCAGCGCTGTCACGACTAGGCATATGGCGCGCTACAGTATGCCCTTGTGCTTTTAGGTCTTCAATCATTTCTTCGACTCTTATCAGCTCTGGATCCGGCGCAGGACCGCAAACTCCCGTTGAGCAACACATTTCTGGGTCATAAAAATCTATTTTCATAAACTGATTCCCCCCAATTTTTTATTGCTGAACTTCCTCTTCCAAAAACTTAACAATACGATCTCTTATGGCATCCCGCACTTCACGGAATTTCGCGGTTACTTCCTCTTCCGAGCCAGTCGCTTTCGCTGGGTCTTCAAATCCCCAGTGTAGACGATTCACGTTTGGCGGTGTGACTGGACACTTGTCAAACGCATCACCGCAAAGAGTAATGACGTAATCTGCTTTATTCAAAATTTCAGGGTCAATCAAGTCGGATGTATGATGAGAAATATCAACACCCGCATCCTTCATTGCAGCCACAGCACGCGGATTCAGACCATGGGTCTCGATGCCTGCGCTATAAACATCGATTTTGTCTTTTCCGAGCTCTCTTGCCCAGCCTTCCGCCATTTGGCTTCGACAAGAGTTCCCTGTGCATAAAAAGTAAATGAGCAGTTTTTTCGGCATTATGATTTCATCCTTTAACTGTTTTTAAGAAATATTTCTTTTGAAATTTAAGCGCCACGTTGACGAGCGCGATCATGACAGGCACTTCGACCAAAGGTCCAATGACAGCAGCGAATGCAGCACCAGAGTTGATGCCAAACACGCCAACAGCAACGGCAATCGCGAGTTCAAAATTGTTGCTTGCTGCTGTAAATGATAGTGTACAGGTCACAGAATAATCGGCCCCTGCTCGCTTCCCCATGAAAAACGACACGAGGAACATTACGACAAAGTAGACCAAGAGCGGTATGGCGATACGAACCACATCAAGCGGCATTTGAACAATCATGTTCCCTTTGAGTGAAAACATCACAATAATCGTAAAGAGAAGTGCAATGAGCGTAAGGGGACTGATTTTCGGAACAAGATTCTTTTCGTACCATGCTCGACCTTTTGTTTTGACAAACACATATCGTGTCATTATGCC
>JAKADF010000186.1 GCA_021820805.1 Bacillota bacterium | reverse complement strand
AAAGGTCAAAACCTTGGAATAGATGAACAAGCGCAAATTATTCTTGGGGATATTGCGAACGGGGCCAGTTATGTGATTGTCGAGGGCCGCGAAGCAGGTATCGGAGTTGGCATGTACGACGAATATGGGGACGTTAAAGAACAAGATTTAGATGAACTCATAAATCTTGTTGGTCCATATAAAACAAGGTTGATTTGGGAAGCACCGCTGGTGAAGCAACAGGGTTATTACTTGAACCGCTTCGGAAATCACATAAACTTTGGCAATGTCCGACCAACTGATGTAGTAGCATTAGAAAGTTTACGCAGAGGACTTAGAAGCGATACATTGCGGTATGCCCTGGGATACCAAAATGAGGTAAAACAAACAACTGCTCAAGCTGAAGGAAGCTGGAGCGAGGGGAAAGCTGCTTTTTCGCAAAGGAAGGTTGATACTCAACCCACGCTTTGGACCGATAATTTAAAGCGTAGAGATCGAAAGAGCTGACCGAATATTGGTCAGCTCTTTCTAACAGTCGAATTTATTTGGCTGATTTAGCTGCTTCCAGTGCTGCTTCATAGTTTGGATGCTCGACAGCGGCGGGTACGTACTGTGCGTATATGACTGTATCATTAGAATCTACAACAAACACGGCACGGCTCTCAAGACGAACTTCTTTAATATGAGTACCGTAGGCTGTGCCGAATGACATGCTGTAGTGGTCAGAAATGGTTTGAACGCGTTCTACGCCAGCTGCACCGCACCATCTTTTCTGAGCGAATGGAAGGTCGGCACTGACAGTTAAAACAATAACATTGTTCCCTAATTTTGCTGCTTCTTCGTTGAAACGGCGGGTTTGTGCGTCACAAACTCCAGTATCTAGGGATGGTACGACGCTTATAATTCTGACTTTCCCTTTTGAGCTGTCTAATGTAACAGTTGATAAGTCATTAGCTTGCACCTCAAAGTTTGGCGCCTTGTCTCCACTTTTCAGTTCTGGACCAATCAGGGTGACTGGGGTCCCCAACAAATCAAACGCATTCTTACGTTCTTGCGGCATATGTAAAACCTCCTCTGAATTCTCTGCAATTAAACTTAAATCAATATAAGAATACCATAATATCTTTGATTCATTGTGGCATATGTCACGAAATTTATACTAACAAGTGATAACCGCAGGCAGTGAGAAATTTGAGTAAATTAGCCTTTTTCGGGGGAAAACAACAATGAATATTGCACTTTCGGAGTATCCGGTAAGTATGTTTTTTTAGCCGTTACATTTGTAGTATAATATTTTTGCACACGAAGCGTTTATAGTTCCAAATGGTGAACTTGCCGCTTTTCGGGAAAAGGGAGTAGGAGGGGACAGCATGACAAGTGAAGCAACATCTTTTGCAGCAGGCCTTGAAGGTGTAGTTGCAAATACGTCTGAGATTTCTTTTGTTGACGGTCAAGAAGGCCGGCTGCTTTATCACGGGTACAATATTCACGATTTAGTAAACGGCGGTGCAACTTTTGAAGAAGTAATTTACTTATTTTGGTTTGGGAAACTGCCAAATCGAACTGAATTAGATGATTTTACAAAGAGTATCGCAACAGCACGCGCAATTCAACCTCATGTATTACAATTCTTGCGTGACATACCGAAAGATGCTAATGCAATGGAAGTACTTCGCACGGCTGTATCATTTTTAGGACTGTATGATTCGGATAACGGAGACGAATCCATTGAAGCAAATATTCGTAAAGCCACTCGACTCGTCGCTAAAATTCCGACCATCATAACTTCATTTGAACGAATTCGTCAAGGCTTAGAACCAGTCGAGCCTGATGAGACACTCGGGGCGGCAGCAAGTTTCTTTTATTTGTTACGCGGAAAAAAACCAACTGAGTTCGAAGAGAAAGCGTTTAATATTGCGTTAATCCTTCATGCAGACCATGAATTAAATGCTTCCACGTTTTCAGCTCGCGTAACGGCTGCGACATTATCTGATATGTATTCAGCAATTACTTCAGCAATTGGTACCTTAAAAGGTCCTTTGCATGGCGGGGCTAATGAACAAGTTATGCGAATGCTTATCTCGATTGGAGATCCAGCTAAAGCGGAATCATGGATTGATGAAGCACTTGCTGAAAAGAAAAAGATTATGGGCTTTGGTCATCGGGTATATCGTACTGAAGACCCCCGCGCAACTCATCTTCGCCGCCTGAGTAAAGAAGCTGGCGAGCTTGCTGGGGACACAAAGTGGAATGAAATGTCGCAGACAATTGAACGTATTGTGATGGAGAAGAAAGGCCTCAATCCAAATGTAGACTTTTATTCTGCATCAACTTACTATGCAATGGGTATCCCGACGCACTTGTTTACGCCAATTTTTGCATGCAGCCGTGTTGCGGGCTGGACTGCACATGTGCTTGAACAGTTGCGCAACAATCGGCTGATTCGTCCGCGCGCAGAGTATGTGGGCCCAACAAAATTGGAATACGTTCCGATAAGTGAACGATAAATAAATTTACCGTTGTAGCAAAACTAGGGTTCTTCAGTAATAATGTGTTAGGGTACGCCTCGCCATAGTGGAGACACTAAGTTCCATAAGGAGGCGATACGTGATGGCAGATGGACAATCCTCAAGTTCAAATCGTTTAGTGATTCAAAATGCATCGAGGGCACTCGACTCTTTGAAGTATGAGGTAGCTTCTGAATTAGGTATCACCCCTCCCTCAGACGGGTACTGGGGTGCAGTTTCATCGTATGAAAATGGTTCTATCGGGGGAAGTATCACAAAACGTCTGGTTGCCTATGCACAGGAACAACTAATGCTTAGTACGGACGAGCCAACGGTATAGGTTTTACAATTTAAAAAAAGCTGTTCCACAAGTAACACATGTTACTTGTGGAACAGCTTTTTTTGTCCCCATTTTCGCTTTTGCCATGCATCTATTTTTGTAAATCTAACGCAGGGAAGTGAATGTTGATGCATGGTTTATGGATTCAGATGAGTGGGCAAATTCTTTTGCTCATTGTTCAGGCGGTAATGGTGACAGGTACAATCTTACTTCACCGTGTTACCAAAGCGGTTGAAGGTATTATACAGGCTCATATGACGAACCTGGAGAACATGTTAAATGAAATGGACACAATAAAGCGGCCCTAATGGGCCGCAAGGTTTTTAGAAAATTAATGAAGTGTAGAACTTTGTTCGGAAATTTTACTGAGAGCGTCTCCTGCTTCATTGATGTGGATGTCCACTGTTGCAAGATCTCCGATTGAGCAAATTCCGCATAGCTGCCCAGATGCATCAACAACAGGAAGTCTGCGAATTTGATGTTGAGCCATCATGTCAGCTGCTTCGTGCGCATCGGTTTCCGGTGTGCATGTGATAGCAGCGGGTGACATGCATTCATTTACATTTGCGCTTGTTTTTCCTTTTGAAATGGCGTTTAAAACAATATCTCTGTCAGTAATCATACCTACAACCCGTTTGTTTTCACATACAGGGACTGATCCGCAATTAACATTGGCCATAATCTGCGCAGCCGCTTGTATCGTATCAGTTGGTTTGCAACATTGAACATTAGTCGTCATAAGCTGTTGAACTTTCATCATAACGCCTCCATTCACAAGGGTACTTGTTTCGGCGTTAGTATGATTCATTTTGCAAAATCCTATGAAGGGAGTTCTTGTGCTCTCCAGACAAGAATATCCTGAATAGCTGCGTAACATGCCCAGACACCAGCAAGAAATCGAACTAAAAATTCTAGGGGTTGTTCAGTACCAAAAATTTCAGGTGTGAAAAAAGCTCCAATACTCCAAACTACAAGAGCGAGACCTATACAAAAGGCTGAGAATACAGCTGTACGTTTTCGATGCCTTGCAGAAATAACAAACAATATTCCAATTACCAAAGCAGTCCAGGATTCTTGAGACGAAAAATAGATATATTCTCCTAAATGTCCCACCCAAAGTCCAGCGATTCCTATATAACAAAATAACCAACCAATAATTCGGCAAACCGGCTTTGCATAAAACATACTCAGCCTTCTTTCTCCTCTTGCTTGTCCTGTACAACAATATGTTTCAAGACGAAAAACTATGATTTATTGAATAAATGCGGGATACACGCACAAGATAAATATATTGGATCATGTTGGAAATGGAAGGTGAAACGAGTGCAGGATGCAACGGAAAAATTAGCTGATATTGAGTTATCACTATCGGATATTAACAGGCAACTGGAAGAATTACGTCAACAAATTCGTCATGTTGCAGCTTTGATGAAGCCTAATCTGGAGACAAAGATTGAAGGTAATGAGCGCGAAGAGCATAAGAAAACTGCCAGCAAGAGACGAAACCCATATGGGAGTTCTTTCCGTCCGGACAGATGGATGGAAACACCAAACAACGTGGAGGTTACGAGCGGATTACAGGAGACTTGGACTGTTGGTGACTTAGGGGGTATGTACCCATATCCTTCTGAATCGTATTCTTTGGATATGTCCTCTCTGCAAAATTATGCACGGCAGTCTGAACATTCCATACATGCGCGCCCATAAAAAGTTTATTTCCCATATTCACTATGTCGATTGAAAAGGCGGTTCTTCTGAGAGAGAACCGCCTTCTTTAGCACAAATTTGCCTTTTTTTCATCTATAATGTCGTCATACATACATATTAAGAACAGTTTTTAGGCTTGGGAGGGGCTTGTACTTGGATAAAGCAAGGCGCAAGATAAAGCGGGTTTGGATTTACTTGTCTAGTTTAATATTGATTCTTGCTGCAGCGGCCGCTTTTATTATGCTACATAGGCCAAAGCCCGAGACTGTTGTACTAACTACGGTGTCAGCACGTACTTTACAAAACACATTGTTTGAAACAGGAACAGTTAAACCTGTGCAAAGACAAATTATTTACGGTAGCCAAATAGCAGGTCAAGCACAGGATTTCAAAGTTAATATTGGCGATCATGTAAAAAAAGGACAGATCTTATTTTCTGTGTTAGGCCAGAGCGGCTTGTATGATGTTAAGTCGACGATTACTGGTGAAGTAATCATAAAAAACGAGTCTGGAGTATCGTTCGATGGAACACCTGCACCGTTAATCGAGGTTGTTGGCAACCAAAAACAAATAGTTGTCAACGTATCCGAAATCGATGCTGTCCAAATTCACAAGTCGATGTCTGCTACAGTTTCTTCCGATGCTTTTCCGGGAAAAACATTTTCTGCTGTTGTGTCCTATGTAGCAGATTACGCATTGCAGAATTCGAGCGGTTCAGGCCAAGTCGAGGTCGATTTAAACCCAAAAGGTTCATTCCCTATTCCAATTGGATATCAAGTTGATATCCATATAACTTCATCACCTCATAAAGCTGCAGTTTCTATTCCCTATAATGCACTTGTTCAAAGTGGAGATACATACGTTGTTTTCAGATACGAGAATGGGAAGGTTTCTACCATTCCAGTTACACTTGGCATCACAACTGATAATTATGTTGAGGTTACAAAGGGGCTTCATACAGGGGATAAAATTATCACTAATCCCTCGCCCAATTTGAAAAGTGGGGAAGCCGTGAGGATCTCATGATTGAATTATCCCATGTTAAGAAATCATATCAGGTTGCAAAACAGGAATTATCAGTTTTACACGACATTTCGTTATCCATATCAGAAGGTGAATTTGTCTCGATTATGGGTCCGTCTGGAAGTGGGAAATCTACACTCATGCACATTTTAGGATGCTTGGATTTGCCAACAGGCGGATCATATACGTTAAGCGGGACCCCTGTATCAACTATGAAACTTACACAATTGGCGCATATCCGTAATCAGCAAATCGGCTTTGTTTTTCAAAACTTCCATTTGTTACCTCGCATGTCTGCAATAAGAAATATTGAGTTGCCTCTTGTCTACGCAGGCTCTCCTCGGAACACCCGAAGGAGGCGGGCAATGGAACTTTTAAATAAAGTCGGGCTTGCGGACAGAGCGTATCATCTTCCGAATGAATTGTCAGGCGGACAAAAACAGAGGGTTGCAATCGCACGTGCACTTGTAAATAGCCCCAGTTTGTTACTAGCTGATGAGCCGACAGGTGCACTTGACAGTACTACTGGCAAAGAGATTATGTCTATATTTGAGCAATTGAATCGGCAAGGAATGACAATTGTTGTTATTACTCATGACGCGGCAGTTGCAGAATTTGCACGCCGTATGATTCGTATTCAGGATGGTCTGATTGTATCGGATAGCTGCATAGAAGGAGGGATGACCGATTGAATGCTGGAGAAATGGTTTTGTCGGCACTTTTGGCACTACGAACAAACAAACTTAGAACATTTTTGACCATGCTCGGCATTCTAATTGGTGTCGCCTCCATCATTGCAATTGTTGCAGTCGGCAGCGGGGGTAAAGCTGCAATCGTTTCAACACTGGAAAGTAATCGATTAGCAAGAACTGTGCAGATAATTCCAGCTGAACTGGTAAAACCAGGACTGCCAGAGCCTGGCCAAGTTCTTCAATTTACGAACGACGATTTTGCAGTAGCACGCGGTTTCTCCGGTGTAGAAAGTGTTTATTATACGCTTTATGGCCAGGCTTACGTACAAGGGCCAAAAAAAATGTTAAATGCATCCATTGATGCGGGCCCAAGCTTTCTGAATGAAATCGGTCGCTTTGATGTTGTGAATGGCCGTATGTACACACAAACTGATTTACTTGGTCACCGCTCAGTTGCACTTGTTAGTCAATCGTTTGCGGCAAAAATGTTTGGAACTGAAAATCCGGTTGGAAAGATTATTCGACTAAATGGGCATCCATTACAAATTATAGGAACGACCATCTCTTCCCAAGTGAATCTATTGTCTAAGATC
>JAKADF010000185.1 GCA_021820805.1 Bacillota bacterium | reverse complement strand
GCAATATACGCAGGGCGGTTATTCCACCCACATCGTTGTAACCGAAGGCTTCGTAGTCGGAATTCCTGACAGCATTCCGCTGGATAAAGCGGCACCGCTCTTGTGTGCTGGAATCACCACATATTCGCCACTTCGTCATTGGGGCGCTGCTCCCGGAAAGAAGGTTGCTGTCGTAGGGATGGGCGGACTTGGACATATGGCAGTGAAACTTGCTCATGCTATGGGAGCAGAAGTTACGGTACTCTCGCAAACGTTGAAGAAACAAGAAGACGGTTGCAGAACATGGTGTTGTTCCGGAGATTGAGGTTATTTCCGCCAGTCAGATCGATGAAGCCTGGGAGCGCGTACTCGATTTCCGGTGTCCGGTATCGATTTGTGATCGACATCAGCACGATGGGGAACGCATACCTTTTTCCTTGCTACGTCACAATTCGTCATCGCAGGTATTCTGGACTAAATATTAGTGGTGGTGAACAAATCACCGTCAAACAACGTGAGCGGCTACAAAAAACTTGACTTTCTTTGAAAAAAAAACTTATATAAATTTTGGGAGGTTTTTTATGAAAAACAAAAACAATATTATAAGCGCAGCTGTCTTGGCAGGTCTTTTTGTTTTATCACAAGCTTCTACTACGTACGCAGGAACAAATGCGATTACGCTGCAAGAAGCAAATCAAGCGTTAGCAAAATTTTATCATACAAAAAATGCTGAAAGCGCACATCGTACAGCCACTTTAGCAGATCTTGACACTTTCGCTTGGGACCAGCTTCATATCCCAAGTAAATATATTTCTTTTCAACCCGGTGAATATCCATATAAATGGGCAAATGTTACCGGATTAAACGACGGAATCCACGACAAATATATCACTGCGTCGGATCTGAATATTTTTATTCAAAATTTAAAAGACAATCAACAAGGTTATACACCGTTAAATAACGGTATATATCAATTGCAAATCCCTGTTCATGAACAATTCAGTTATACATTTCGGTATAAAAATGTGTATAACGAACCTTCACTGACGACTGTTTCGGAAAGACAAAAAGCAACAATTGGAGAATATAATATCGCGAAACAAGTTCGTTTTTGGAAAAACGGCTCTTATATTTATCTTTCTTCACCTGACTTTTCTGAACACACGCCGTTTGTGATCAGTTCCAGTGGATCGTCGATGAAAAGAACTGATTTCCAGTTTAGTTTGGACGGAGGGAAAACTTGGTCATCCGGAAAGTTTGGAGAGTTCCTCTCTTTTGATTCCGGTGAGGGAGGCTCTTTAAACGCCCCAAGCCATGTGTTGATTCGCTCAAAAAGCAAAGATTTGTATTATGGAATTTCTTGGCTCAATAATACGCTGGGTTTAGATGGTCTTTCAGATTTTGATATTAAAAACACAGGTTCTCGCGGACTTACGGTAATCAGCCAGAGTCCAGCTGAAAGTGACAAAGAAAATTTGCATTTAGGAATTACACGAGCTGAAGGAATTAAGAATATATTAAATTACTTTCATATCAAACCTGACCCTTCTGGAACGAGCACATTTTTTGATATTTTGAATACTAATCCGCTTTGGGGATATGTTCACAAAGCAATCGAAATGGGAGTAAAACCAGATTCAAAAGATTGGTTTGACAATGACTATTCATTAAGTCAACAAGACGCCGCACAACTCTTTTATGTCGCCATGGACATCCCAAAGAGCGAACCCCAATATTCAGGAGTCGGAGCTCAAAATTGGGCAGACGCCGTGAATTTATTTAACCATGTGGACAACGGTTCTTTTAATAATCTTTTTGGTAATGTGAAATCAATCCAAACTATGGTACAAAATGTAAAAAAATCGCGAAGTAACGTGATTCAAAACAAAAACGGATCTTTTCACATCACGTTTAGTTTAAAAAATACAAATGCAAAAGTGTACTTAAAGAATAATCCCTTGCCTGTAAACGGAAAATTCCACTACGCATACAGCGATGTTGTCAGTGTGGTTGATCAATTTATGGAGGGATTGGTTTTTACTCCGAATGCAAATGGGATGCATATTAATATTGCCAACAGCTCGATAGACAGTGACTTTACTATCAATGTTCTAGGGAAGAGTTATACGGGATATGATTCTGATTTCATAGGAGGAATTAATATTCAAGCGCCGTCTGATCAAGATGTGGAGTTTCAGATTACTTACCCAGACCCTAACAGTCCGAGCTTAATGGTTGATTTTTTGAATTTTAAAGTGAACTATAATTCCACGACAAAGCAATTAATTTTTTCCCTGATAAATTAATAATGCGCATAACCATGAACAAAATGTACATCGGGCAAGACGTTGAACATTTTTCAATTTCACCTTCAGAGCCTTTTTAGTAGAATATGAATCATCCACACCGACAAGAAGTGGGGATGATTCGTATCCATCATGTCATTTTCGTTTGGGATGACGGACTCGTTGAGGTAGGGCTCCAGAGCATGGCATCATCGTGGCCAGCTTACGTATGTTGCCCCACTATAGCCTTCTTTTACCCTTGCTTCGGTCGCCTCCGTACGGCAAAAAGTGAAACACCGACGATTACAATCAAAGTGCCAATCATTTGTGCAATGTGCACCATTTCTCCCATCAGCAGATACGTATTTCATCGCAAAACGTCCCGCGACCGCATAGAGGCCCCATATCCCAACCGCAACCAACATAAGCCATACTCCAGCATTCACTTGAAAATGGATCTGACCAGCCAAGTGCCCTTTTGTCACAACAACAATGACACCAAATAATGAAACGAGCATGCCTGCGATTTGATGAATTCTTAACCGATCGCAATCGCGATGGGATTCAACGCCGACAACAGTCCTACGTTATCCGATGTGGTGCGTTGCAAGGCAAGATACGTAAAAAAATTAAACGCGATTACACCCGTCAATGCCATTAACGCAAGAGGAATCACGTCTCGAAGCGGCGGCAACAGTTTTCTGTCGGCCACCCACTCAACAGGAAATAAAAATACAGGAAATCTGCGACCCATTCATCCACCGTCTCGAACTAGGCCCCTCATTTTACTTGGTTTTCATGGAACGGATCTGTTGTACTTAATCCGTACGGCATACATACGAATGAACACGACAACAGCGATTAAGACCAATAACGGGATGGGGCGTTTGAAACTCTCTCCGCCTAGCCAAACAGCTATGCCCACAAAAATTGCCAGTACGGCATGTACCTCTTCTTGTAGGGCGATGGGTTTTCGTCCCGCCAATAAGTCTCGAATCATCCCACCTCCAACTCCTGTAAACAGAGCTGCTACGACAATGACAAAGGGGCTTCCGCTTATGTGTTTCGCATACAGTGCCCCTTGAATCGCAAATGAGGCCAGCCCAATCGAGTCAAAGAAGAATCCCCACCTTCTCCAATGGTACATCCATCGGGTTGACAGCAGGTAGAGAACCGTTAGAGCAACCACCACTGTGAGCAGAGTTTGACGGTTCCAAAGCTGGATTACAGGTACACCAATAATCATGTTTCGAATCACGCCACCACCAAAAGATGTAGTCAATCCCAAGAAGAATACTCCCACAAGGCGATACCGTGCTTGCAATGCTACAAAAGCTCCACTTGCAGCGTAGGCAACAGTTCCGACTCCATGTAGAATTAGCCATTCCAAGCTGTCCATTACTGTCCTCCGATTAACATTTCTATACGTAACTAGTAGAAACTCTTTCTGGATGGGTGTAAATATTGAACGAGTCGCCCCGTACAAAACCAACCGTAGTAATATTAAGTTCATCAGCAATATCCAAAGCCAGGGCCGTCGGGGCCGATTTGGCAAGGACGATGCCTACGCCAATTTTGGCCACCTTTAGGACGACTTCCGAAGATAACCGCCCACTAAAAGTAATTACCTTTCCTTTTAGTGAAATGTGGTTTTTTAACGCATGCCCAAACAATTTATCCAAGGCGTTATGGCGACCGATGTCCGCACGGGCAAGCAAGAGTCGCTCCCCATCCGCTAGACAAGCCACATGTACTCCTCCCGTCTCATGAAATACATCCGCCGATTTCTCCATTTCGTCAATGACTCGAAAAATGTAATCTGGAAAAATACCAGTGGGGTCCTCCACCTTCTTGGCGGTATGAGCGTCATTATAAAAGTAGAAGCTTTGCCGACTCTTCCCACAACAAGAGGCAATATACCGCTTGTTATAGAACTCTTGGTTAAAGTTCACGGCTGTTGAGGTACGAACACGGGCCGTACCTCGAAAGGTACTCAGTTGTATATCCTGTATTTGGTCAATGGAACGAATGACTCCCTCAGACGCCAAGAACCCGACGACCAAATCCTCCATATACTCCGGACTGCAGACTATGGTCGCCATTTCATGGTCATTGACGTAGATAGTTAAGGCATATTCCGTCGCGACCACGTCATTTAGTGTTTCGATAAACTCTCCTGCACGATAACGAATGATCGTTCGTTCAGCTTTCACAGGAAGCCTAAGAGAATTAGCCTGTCGCTCCATACCTTACCCTCCCTCTGTTGGTTATCCCTGATACACCATGCTGACCCCACCCAATCTGCAGGGTTAGCATTCAAACCATCACAGATGAAAGTATGAATTCCTACAATGCCTGTCCCAAACCTTGCAAGAAACCCAACATCAGGACCAAGGCACGGTTCATGCCCGGGTCGCGAAGTGTTTTTGCAAGCTCAAACATTCCTGCTTTTTGGTTTAGTTCGAGTCTTTCCTGACCTGCTTTCAACCCGGACACCAAGGCTTCTGTAAGTGTCGAAAGTTGATTGGGGTCTATCTTACTGACCGTCCCCATCGCCGTCATCGCATTCTTTACCGTACCCAGGACCGAGGGCTTTAAAATTTGCTCAAGCAGAATCCCGGCGATCTTCTCCTTTGATGCGAGCAAGCCATGAAGGATATCGAAAATACCACTTTCATGTAAATCTTGAATCACCTGCAAGAGATGCTCTAACGCTTCTTGACGCTCAACAACAGCGGCTTGCAATTGTTTAAGAGCCAGTTGGTCTTGGTCCTGTGATGGAAACTCAATATATTTAATGTTGGTGGTTGGTTGAGCCATGGTTTACTACCTCCTGCGCTTGTTTCTCTACCGAAATATACCCTGGTCGATTCCACTTGCGTTGGACTTCAACACCTTGTTGTGGATTACGTGTGCCAAAACGCGGGTTGTTCCTGGGTAAGGGGCGGCGTCCTTCCGTTCGAAGAACTTCCATCCGCACAAAGGTTTCTTTATACGCTGGGGTATCCGTACGCGTATCCGTTGCCGGGCCTGTGAGCAGATTCACCGCAGACTCATCACTTGTGGTGTTCATGGGTAAATACAACTCTTTCCCGCGTACCTTATCGGTCACAATGACGTGTACTTTTACTTTTCCATGCGGGGATTCAAGACGCACCAAAGTTCCGTCCTGGAGACCTCGCTCTTTCGCCAGTTCCGGGGAAACCTCAAGGAAGGTGTCGGGAACCTTTGCTCGCAGCCCTTCCGATTTATCCGTCATATTTCCTTCATGGAAGTGCTCGAGCAAACGTCCATTATTGAGATGTAAGTCGTAGTTTTTATCCGCCGTCATTGGCGGCACCCAGTTGGCAGAGACCAATTGGGCCTTGCCATCAGGGTGGCCAAAGCCGTCTGTATACAAGAGCGGGGTATCCGTGCCATCGGGAGCGACCGGCCAAAGTAGACTCTTGTAGCCTTCGAGCCGCTCGTAACTAACGCCCGCGAAGATAGGTGCGAGGGCGGCAGCTTCCTCCATGACATCGCCCGGATATTCGTACGTCCAGCTGGCTCCCAATCGGTTCGCGATGGCACAAATAATTTCCCAGTCCGGTCTCGACTCTCCGAGCGGTTTCATGACTTGATACAAGCGCTGAACGCGTCGTTCGGTATTCGTGAATGTGCCCTCTTTTTCTAAACTCGGGCTGGCGGGAAGAATCACGTCGGCGAATTGGGCGGTTTTGGTCAAAAACATGTCTTGCACAACAAAGAAATCGAGGTGACTCAGTGCCTCATGAACGTGGTTGGCGTTCGTATCGACCCACGCCATATCTTCACCCATCAGATACATTCCATGGAGTTTCCCCTCTAAAATGGCATTCAACATCCATTGATTGTCCATGCCAGGAACTCCAGAGAGGGGAGTCCCCCACGCCTTTTCAAACTTCGTACGTACGGTCTCATCGCTCACGAGTTGATACCCGGGCAGCCAGTTTGGCAGCGTGCCAAAATCGCAAGCTCCTTGCACGTTGTTGTGACCACGAAGCGGGAACGCACCTGCACCCGGTCTAGCAAAGTTTCCTGTCACGAGCAGCAAATCACTAATTGCGCCACTGGTTTCACTGCCTCCACAGTGTTGCGTCACGCCCATCGCCCATAAGACAGCGACACCGTCTGCTTCGTGAATCATGGTCGCCATTTGAATGAGTTCTTCTCTCGATATACCGGTAACTTGCTCCGCGTAATCGAGGGTATAGGGTTCAAGAGAGTGCAGGTAGTCGTCAAATCCCGTGACTTTCTCACTTAAGAATTTCGCATCATGCCAATTTTGATCAACGATGTATTTCGTCACAGCAGACAGCCAAACGTGATCGGTTCCCTGATTTGGTCGAATGAACAAGTCAGCCCGCTCTGCCATTTCGTGCTTGCGTAGATCCACGACCATGAGCTTTTGCCCATTTAATTTGTGTGCCCGTTTGACTCTCGTAGCTAACACTGGATGCGCCTCTGCAGGATTGGCACCAACAATCATCACCAGTCCCGCTTTTGCAATGTCTTGAATGGTCCCTGCATCACCGCCAATTCCGACTGTTCGCATCAGTCC
>JAKADF010000184.1 GCA_021820805.1 Bacillota bacterium | reverse complement strand
GACAGGTCACGCCGTTCACCCGGCCCTAGGAATTGGCGGTTACTCTTTGGCGAGCGTTCCGCAGCAATTTATACCTGATGTGCCTGTTAACTATGGTGTTTACGTTGCATCTGTTGATTCTGCTGATGCAAAGGCTGCAGGGCTCAAGCAAGGTGATGTCATTATCGCACTGAATGGAAAAAAAGTGCAAAAAATAGCAGACTTGCGCACAGCATTATTTGCGATAAAACCCGGTCAGGAAGTACAGGTTACCCTTTATCGTTCTGGCAAGAAAATGAATGTGAAAGTAAAAGTTGGCGAAGAGCAAAGCGTAAATACGACCGCAAGCGGGAATCCTGGTAATGGAAGCAGCAATGGAAATGGAAATGGCGGTTCGAATCCGTTCTCTGGCGGAGGTTCGTTCGGATGGTAAGAAGGGGAGAATTTTAAGCAAGGTTTGTTGAATGTGAAAAGAGGGCAGTTTTACCAAAAGAGGCTGTACCAAAGGTGACACGAATGTTGTGTTGCCTTTAGGACGGCTTTTTTTCTATCAAAATCTGTTTATCTATTATAAATTCTGACGAATAGTAGAAAGTTTGACATCTAAAATAATTGTGTTACAATACTTAGCATACCTTTCCGATTTTATTCGCGGCAGTCAGAGGAAGGGCCGAATTTCCCAAAATGTTGGATGAGGGAAAACGGGGGAACCATTTTTCGGGGTGAATTGCTAAAGCACGCCAGTGTTCTTTAGCATAGGCAAAGGCCGAACCCGTCAGCTAACCTCGTAGGCGAATACTAGCAGATTGCTTCTTTATTTCACAATAATTCCTATATTGAGTGCATAGGAGAATATCCGCGGATTAGTTTGAACACAGTGAGTGCGGGCTTGGTTTAGGCTTAGTTTAAGTCCGTGTAAGTCTGTGCGTTAGATATTCAGTATTTTTCCTATGCCGCCAATCTTATCATCCAATTCATTTTGATGGGTCTTTATTTTGATGACCCTTACTTTGATGCACACATGAGGCTTTTATTTGTATGTGCCCATATGTGTTATGCGTAAACACAACTGAAAAGGGGGAAAGTTATGCCTCGGAGTTTAATCGAAATTCGGGATGTCGTTAAGATTTTCGGGCCCCACAGCGATCATGCACTGAAAATGCTTCATTCTGGGAAGAGCAAAGAGGACATTCGAACGCAGGTTGGAGCAACTGTAGGTGTAAATCGAGCCTCGTTAAATATCAATGAAGGAGAGCTGTTTGTCATAATGGGTCTGTCGGGAAGCGGGAAATCAACGCTATTACGATTATTAAATCGTTTGATAGAGCCGACTGCAGGGACGATTACGATTGATGGAACAAACATTCTGAAACTCAGTAAGAAAGAGCTTCTTCAATTTCGACAGAAAAAGATGGCCATGGTATTTCAGCAGTTTGCCCTATTACCTCATCGAACAGTTGCAGAAAATGTTGCATTTGGTCTTGAACTCCAAGATATCCCCAGAAGTGAACGTCTGCGGATAGCGAACGAAAAACTTGAGCTCGTTGGCCTCGGTGGGTGGGGAGATCAGTACCCAGGCAATTTAAGCGGTGGTATGCAGCAAAGGGTTGGGTTGGCACGTGCCCTCGCGAATGATCCGGATATCCTTTTAATGGACGAAGCATTTAGCGCACTCGATCCGCTTATTCGCGATGACATGCAGAATGAATTGCTTGAACTGCAGCACCGGCTCCAAAAAACAATTGTCTTCATTACGCACGATTTAAATGAAGCACTGAAATTGGGAGACCGTATTGCACTTATGAAGGATGGCGAGGTAGTTCAAGCTGGAAGACCTGACGAAATTATTAGTAATCCTGCAAATGAATATGTTGCGAGGTTTGTCCGCGGCGTCGATTTGACGAAGATTCTCACAGCTGGGGATGTTATGAAGCGTCCTGCTCCGCTCTTACGATTAAAAGACGGCCCAAGGGTAGCGTTACATACTCTGCGCGAGGCAGGGTTGTCGAGTGGATTTGTTGTGGATGAGGATAGGGGTCTTCGAGGAATTGCATCCGCAAATATGTTAATGAATGCGGTCAAGGATAAGAAGGCAGCTGTAGCCGATTGTGCTCTTGAGTATGTAGAACCCGTACAATTAGGCACTTCCCTAGATGAATTGGTTCAATTGATTGTTCGTTCTCCATATCCGCTTGCCGTTGTTGACGAAAGTTTTCATTTACGAGGATTAGTACTCAAGAGTTCGATACTTGAGGCATTAGCAACACAAGGGGGGGAGGTCGAAGATGCCAAAACTTCCGTTGTCTAATTGGATAAATGAATTTATGAATTGGCTGTATGCCGTTTTAGGTCCATTTTTTGCTGTGGTTTCTAATATCATTAAGGAAATTGTAAACGCACTGACTACAAGCTTGACCTCAGTTCCTTGGTTCATTGTTCTTATTATTGTCTCAGCGTTAGCCTATTTTGCTGGCAAGTGGAAGCTCGCAATTGGAACTGCAATTGGTTTGTTCTTGGTTTATGACCTTGCTCTATGGAACCACATGATTATAACGCTCGTGCTCGTTATCCTGTCTTCTTTAGTCTCTGTTGCAATAGGGCTGCCAGTTGGGATCTGGAGCGCGCGGAGCGAACGCGTGTACAAAATCGTATCTCCGCTTCTTGATTTGATGCAAACGATGCCGGCCTTTGTCTATCTCGTACCGGTGCTTATCTTCTTTAACATCGGCCTCGTTCCAGCTATTTTCGCAACAGTAGTTTTTGCAATGCCGCCGGCGATCCGCTTAACAAGGCTAGGCATCCTGCACGTTCCAGGTAGTCTTGTGGAAGCATCCAGAGCTTTTGGGGCGTCCGATCGGCAGCTTTTGTGGAAAGTGCAAATACCGCTTGCGATGCCAAATATCAAAGCAGGCGTGAATCAAACGATTATGTTGTCACTGTCAATGGTCGTTATTGCATCAATGATTGGTGCTGGCGGACTTGGAGCGGACGTTATGTCTGCACTGGAAACAATTGACGTAGGTAAAGGATTCGAAGCAGGAATTAGCATCGTAATTTTAGCGATTATTCTTGACCGAATTTCACAAAAAATGGGCTTTAGCCGCCGTAAGGGCCAAACTGTAGGAGGGAATGCTTAATGAATAAACTTCAAAAAATCGGATTTACATTATCTTCTGTAGCACTATCAGGCATGATGCTCGCAGGGTGTTCAAATACGCCGAACTCTCCAGGTTCATCGAGTGGAACAAACGACACCAGTAATCAAACGAGCTCGTCTACAGGTTCATCAGCGAGTGGAAAGACGATAACAATTGGATATGTTAATTGGGATGAAGATGTAGCGACTTCTTATCTTTGGAAAGACTTGCTATCGAGCAAGGGCTACAATGTAGATCTAAAAACCCTGGAAGCTGGCCCATTGTTTGCTGGGTTATCTGAAGGCGGCGTCGATGTCTTTTTTGATACATGGCTCCCGACCACTCATAAGACATATATGGACCACTACGGAAGTCAGTTGACAAGTCTTGGTAAATGGTATCAAGGTCAAACAGAAGAAGGTTTCGTCGTCCCTTCATATGTGAAGGACGTTAACACCATTGCTGATTTGAAAACACATGCTTCCGAGTTCGGGAATCAAATCGTCGGCATTGACCCAGGCGCAGGAGAAATGGGTCTTGCCGGGAAGGCAGTTTCAGACTATGGTTTAAACCTTAAACTCGTACAAAGTTCGTCGCCGGCGATGCTCAGCTCCTTGGAAAAAGCGTATAAGGCGCATCAGCCGATTGTTGTTACACTTTGGAGTCCTCACTGGGCATTTGCGAAGTACAGGCTGAAATATTTATCGGATCCAAAAGGTGATTTCGGCAAACCAGGATGGATTCAAACTGAAGCAAATACAAAATGGGTTAATGCAAATCCGCAAGTAGCAGGTTGGATTAAGAATTTTAAACTCACTCCAAAGCAGCTTGGAACACTCGAAGAAGATATTAACAATGCGTCTTCGAAAGATGCTGGTGTGAAACAATGGATAACGGACAATCAAAGCCTCGTGAACGGTTGGTTTAAATAATATGAATCGGTTCAAACAATATAAATAGGCAGGAAAAATTCGCCACGGCATTTTCTTAAAGGCGGAATTTCTCATAAATCAGCGTATGAACCTAAGTTAGCGTTCGTACGCTGATTTTATTTATTGTATCCTTAAGTAAGGTCAGTTAAATTGTGATCAATTCATTCATGGGTGAAGTTAATGAATATACTTTCAGCTGAAAACGTTTATAAAAGTTATGGAGATAAAGTTTTATTAAACTATGTTACTTTTGGTATTGAAGAAGGAGAACGAATTGGCCTTATCGGTGTGAATGGTGCTGGAAAGTCAACTCTGTTAAAGATGGCGGCCGGGAAGGAACCGCCTGAGTCTGGTACGATTACGCTTAACGGTAATGTGTTAATTCATTATTTACCGCAAGAACCGATTTTTGATGAAGAGCGTTCTGTTCTAGATCAAGTATTTCGCGGAGACGCACCAGTCATGAAGGTTATTCGTGATTATGAAGAGATGTTAGACATTCTTACAAAGGAACCTGATGCAAAAGATAAGCAGGAAAAGCTTATTCGCCTGCAAACGAAGCTGGATGAAATGAACGGTTGGCAACTTGAGCATGAGGCAAAGTCAATTTTAACGAAACTTGGAATTACGGATTTCCAAGCAATCGTAGGCACACTGTCTGGAGGACAGAGAAAACGTATTGCTCTTGCTCGTGCGCTCATACAGCCGTCCGACTTATTAATATTAGACGAACCGACCAATCATATTGACAACGAAAGCGCGAATTGGCTCGAGACCTACCTGCAAAAAAGAAAAGGTGCCTTGTTGATGATTACCCATGACAGATATTTTTTGGACAGAGTGGTAAATCGGATTTTTGAGCTCGACAGAGGCAATCTTTACCGTTACCCGGGTAATTACAATTCGTACTTGGAGATAAAATTAGCACGCGAATCAGACGAAAGAGCATCTGAAGAAAAGCGAGCAAATTTCCTGCGTGGCGAACTTGAATGGATAAAACGCGGCCCAAGAGCGCGCGGGACCAAGCAGAAAGCCAGGACGGAACGCTATTATGAACTTCTTGAACAAGCCCCTGATGCGAAACAAGAAACAGTGGAAATTTCAGCTGCCAGCACCAGGCTGGGGAAAAACGTTATTGAGCTGAACCATGTATCGAAGGGATATGGGGAAGGAGCCGTCATTCGGGACTTTAGTTACATTGTTTTGCGAGATGACAGAATTGGCATTGTTGGGCCAAACGGCAGCGGAAAATCGACAATGTTAAAGTTGATGGCGGGAAAACTTGCTTCTGATAGCGGATTGGTCGAATTTGGTTCAACCGTGAAGATAGGATATTTCTCACAGGAACATGAGGAAATGGATAGCAGCAAGCGGGTTATTGAGTATATCCGCGATGTGGCTGAAACTGTTGAAACAGCAGATGGCGAAACCATCACAGCTTCACAAATGCTCGAGCGGTTTCTATTTCCTGGCCCCCTTCAGTGGACTCCCATATCAAAGCTGTCTGGTGGAGAAAAGCGACGATTGGCGCTCCTCCGAACTCTTGTAGCTGTGCCAAATGTTCTATTACTGGATGAACCGACTAATGACTTAGACATTCCCACTCTTTCAGTGTTGGAATCATACCTTGACGACTTTCAAGGTGCAGTTATTGTCGTCTCGCATGACAGGTATTTTTTAGATCGCGTTGTCGAAAAAATTTTCGCATTCGAAGGCGACGGCCTCTTCTCAAAGCATATTGGGAATTACTCGGATTATATGGGCTACCTGTCAGTCAGGGATGCTGTGCAGCCTGAATCTACGCAGGGGTCTGCTGCAAGCTTAAAAGGCGCACCCAAGGATACGTCGAGCGGATCAGGAGAAAATAGCGACAAACAGTACTCGGAAATGGATCGGGGAGCGCAGCATCAAAAACCAAGGGCATTAAAGTTCACATATAAAGAACAAAAGGAATACGACGAAATCGACGACAGAATCGCAGAAACGGAATCTAAACTTGCAGAAGTTACAAAACTTATGGAAACAGCAGGTGCCGACGTCGGCCGATTGCAGGAATTATTTACTGAGCAGCAAGACCTTGAGGCAAAGTTGAATGAACTGATAGATAGATGGACCTATTTGAATGAACTAGCGGAGAAGATTGAGCAAAGCCGCCAGGGACAGTAGGCGGTGTTGCGGGGGAGGGCACAGTCGGCAAGGCGGATCCAGCAAGACGGGCACAGCAGGAAAGGCCGAGTGGGCATAGGTGCTGAAATGATCTCTATTGCCGCGGGGGCAGGGTGAGACGCGGGAGCATAGGTATCGAAATGATCCCTATCGCTGCGGAGGCAAGGTGAGCTTGGGGAGCATAGGTATCGAAATGATCCCTATCGCTGCGGAGGCAAGGTGAGCTCGGTGAGCATAGATGCTGAAATGATCCCTATCGCTGCGGAAGCAAGGTGAGCCGAGTGGGCATAGGTGCTGAAATGATCTCTATTGCCGCGGGGGCAGGGTGAGCTTGGGGAGCATAGGTGCTGAAATGATCCCTATCGCTGCGGAAGCAAGGTGAGCCGAGTGGGCATAGGTGTCGAAATGATCCCTATCGCCTGCAGAAGCAACGCGAGCCGAGAGGCATAGGTGCCGAAATGATTCCATAAATGACCTAGTGTGGGGTTTACGCCATTTCGTTGGCGTGACCCCTATTTTTATCCGGCCTTATTTTCATATTGATCAGCGTAACAGTGTTATGTTATATTCAACTTAAAAGGAGGTGTAATCACTTTGGATCACGACCTAATATCGAAAAAGGAACTTTTGGAGCTAACCGATATTTCGT
>JAKADF010000183.1 GCA_021820805.1 Bacillota bacterium | reverse complement strand
ATAGAGTAAAGTGATATCTCGTTCTTTTGCTTTCTCCAAAAGAATTGAGAACGCTTCTTTTTGTGATGGATTTTCTTGCAATTCTTTTACATACCGCTCTCGAAACTCTACATATTTCTCGACATCATGACCGAACCATTTTCTCAGTTCAGATGTCGGTCCCACCTCTTTTAGCCATAAATCGATAGCCGCATTCTCTTTTTGAACTCCGCGAGGCCACAATCGGTCTACCAAAATCCGCATGCCTACTTGATGTGAGGATGAATAGATACGCTCAAGTTTTATGTCGTGCACGAATATACCTCCACTCACGGACATACCACAATATCACGGCCCGCAGTCCACACTGCTGTCCCGAAATTGAACAGTGTTATATTGCCCATTCCACGACTTGACTGTCGAAATGTCCACCCCTGCAGGGCAAGATGCAAAGTATGCGATATATCCAGCTATATTAGTTCCATGAACCATTGGACGATTTCCGTTTATCGGCGAAACCGCGATAAATGCCGGTAAAGAAATACTACTTAAATTATAATCCATAAATTGTGATTGATTGCAGTAGAATCCCGATTTTAGGTCTTTATTAATAGAAGCAATACCAGCTTCCCATCCACTTATGAACTCCGCAAATTCTGTTGAATTGGCAGCTGGGGTATTGTATCCTTCCGGATCGAGGATAAGATAGCTGGGTCTTAAGGTACCTGGGTAATCTTGAACAGCTTTCGCCGCATATGTTCCTGCAGTGAATCCGGCTTGATGGAACGTATCCCCTCCTTGGGGCCAACTCACAGTCCAAAATGATAACCACCAGACATCCTTTTGGACTTGTTCCAAACCCTTCGCAACATTCAAATCAGGTCGACCTGGCAAAACCTGCGTATAGGGTGTGCTTTTAGTTCCAAGTGCGGCCGTTTGTCCGATACCGGACCATCCAAGCGAGATTGCTGAGGTTACATCGGCTATTGAGTTAAACATTGCGTATATTCCAACTGATTCGGGTGTACCTGGTTTTGGCGGATTTGTACGCGTTGGAATCGTATGGGCAGGGTCGTTGTTTACGCTGGGAGAGGCATCTGGCACACAAACTTGTTGTGGTGTTTCTTGACGGGGCAATCCTAGCATATTTGAAGGAAATACGCCATGAACTGCATAATAGCCGAGCATAACTGCAAGCTTGAGACTGTCAAGTGCAGTATAGCCTGCAGCGTTTACAAACCAGTTTTTCTCAGCTTTTTGCACACCTTGTCTTGACGGGAAAACATCAAATGGTGTATGTCCGCCTGGTATAGCTGATGGATTCGACCAATGACATGGATTGTAATAAAGGGCATAAAGGGCCGCACCGCCAACTGCAATCACCAGATTGTCCCCGCTTGATATTAAATTCCATGCTTGATTAAAGTCTCCGATCGCGTTTTGGAACGGAATCCCGCAGACATCGGCTGCGGCCATACACTTAATGAAATCACCTTTCGTTGCGGCATAAAAATACACATTAGCCCCATTCATCGTCATCTGCGTTCACCTGTCCTTACTTGAGTTTTGTCTATAAAGGCAATTGCACAAGCACTGCCTCTCTTGCACGCATTTGCTAAAGAAAGCTCGCCCTTTTCTGGTAGGGTATGCACGGAGCTTTCGAACGCGCAAGCAAATGCACAGTCGTCAGGAGGTTTTAGGACGAATGGTTAGATATACTGCATTAGGAGATTCGATTACAGCAGGTGAAGCGACCACAAGACCAAGCCTTGCGTACCCTAATTTGGTCATATCCATGTTGGCCAGTACTTGGCAACACAATATGGTGCAAGGTCAGGTACTGGCAGAACCGGGATTTACGAGTCTAGCCTTAGAACATGCTGTAATGCAAAATTCTGCTGCTTACTTATCAAATGCCAGCGCAATCACAATTTGGGTAGGCGGAGATGACCTCGCTTATGCGGCCCTTGCAGGGCTAGCCAGTCGCAACGGAAATAGCGTAAGCCAAGCTATACGCTTATACGGGGTGCATCTTGCTGCACTCATAAACCGAATTAGGGCTGTATCGATGGCGACCATCATTGTTTGTACCCAGTACAACCCATTTCCCAATTCTCAAATCGCTGCTAACGGAATTAATGCATTGAATAACATGACCGTGACAGTAAGCGAACAAAACAGCGCGGTTATCGCTGATACACATAATTGGTTCGAGGGAAGAGAACGTGAATTAATCGCTGGTTATCGTACTGGAAAAATTGAAGATGTTACAAGAAGTTTGCCAATTCACCCAAATAATCGCGGCCATGAAGTTATCGCAAAAGGATTATTCCCGCTTATTTTTGCATCCACAAACCGAACTGTAAAATAGTAAATTTTACAGTTCGGTCATACCTCTTTCATTTGTCTAATTTAAATCGACCTTCACCCATTCATATTTCAAAACATATGCTATTACACCCTGAGGAACGACCGCAGTCGGAGGTGGTCCACTCTTGCTTTCATTCGTATTATGCGCTGCATCTCTCTTACATGACATTGCGCTTGTGACAGGTTATGTTAATCAATCGTTTCCACAACCTCTAAACAAAGATGAGGAAAGATATTATTTTGAGCGCTGGCTAAAAGGAGATAAAAAAGCGCACGATTTGCTTGTAGAACATAATTTGAGATTGGTCGCCCATGTTGCAAAAAAATTTGATTCGTCGGGCATAGATCAAGATGATTTAATTTCCATTGGAACAGTTGGGCTTATTAAAGCGGTGGACACTTATCAGCCAACAAAGGGTACAAAATTCGCGACCTATGCTGCACGGTGCATTCAAAATGAAATTCTAAAGACAAAAGGCCGCGGAAGAAATATCCACGTTCTTAAGGAAAATAAAAGTAAGATTGAAACATGCAAGTTTCATAATTTAACGGGAATTATTATTGAATACTACGATGTATTTGATTTTCTTCTAGAAAGGGAAGTCCTTTTTTGAGTAGGCTAAAACCAGTTGCAGTATTTTTACTATCCAATCTTATTACGCTGTCTCTAATCACTCACCATTCAATAACTGAAGGCAAGACGGCTATGCAACAAAATCAGAACAACTTGCCAAGATTGACATTCAGCGTTATCAGTGACATCCATCTGCGCTCGGGAAAAGATTACAGAGGGCATCCTTACCATGACAAAGAAGCTGACTTTAAATTTGCAAACGCATTAATTGATTTAAATCACATTAACCAGACTCAAAATGCTTTAGTCATCAATGGTGACCTTACCGTAACAGGTACGCAATCTGATTACGATTGCATGAATAAAGTCTTACACCAAACCCCACATCCAGCGTGTACACTATTCACGATTGGAAATCATGAATTTTATTCAGCATTTCAGGACAAGCACGGCAAAATGAATATTCACTCATTCCCTAATGGTGTAACAGAAACACAGTGTATCCACCGCTTTCTCCAAAACACCAAGGCACCTAATGTTTACTACGATAAATGGATTCAAGGCTGCCATTTTATTATGTTAGGCTCGGAACAATCACGTATCACCGATCGCTGGAATTACGATAACCCGATTCTTTCTGAAGTTCAGTTGAAATGGTTAGATACAGCGCTTAAAAGTTACCCTTCTAATCAACCAACTTTTGTATTTTTGCATCAACCCATGCTATATCAAGATGTTGGAAATACAAATTACATAATTAATGCTGCGAAGTTGCATCGTATCCTGAAAAAATACCCGGTTGTCTTTTTCTCTGGACACAGTCATGAAACCCTTCATGAGCAAACCCAAATCATCTATCATGATGGACTTATAGTGCTGATTGACTCCTCAGTTCGTAATCCAGTTCATGATTATCGTTTCCCTGTCAGCGATAGTGAGGGACTGTACGTTCAAGTATACGAAAACAAAGTGGTAGTGAAAGGAAGAGATTTCACGCACAAAGTCTGGATAAGCCAACTCGTAATACCTTTGCCCTTAGTTGACAAAGTGTGCGCACGTTATCCAATACATAAAGAACACTCACCGTTATAGCATTTTCTAGTCGAGCGTCCTTGGGAACCCAGTTTATACACCAACCAATGAGTTGTTAACATGCAACCCGGCAGGTAGACACGTATCTGTGCACGGGGGATTATGGTCTTAATCCTAGGGGTGATTCGCTAAACGCGATGGGTGTCTCGCTATCGTTTCCAACATCAAGCAGCATACAAACAGCAGATGATGTGCTATTAAATCACGATGATCCTGTTCCAGGAGCCTTTGAAATTTTTAATCATTTAGAGTCACTTTGGGAAACAAAGCTGGAGAATTTCTCCCACCAATCGGGATCCAATTGTATAAATTGAACTAAACTTTCGATTTGTTTCAACGCGCTATAACTAAAGTGATGCTCAATTCCTTCGACTGTTTGAGCGATTTCTTGTCTGTCTTGCACTCCGATGGATTGAAGGAAAAGTTCGAGCATATGATGCCGCTCAGCCAGTCTCTTTCCAAGGCGTTCTCCTTCAGCAGTCATGGATATTCCACGATACCGCTCATATAATACCATTCCACTTTCATGCAATTTCTGAACCATCTTGGTTACTGAAGGGTTGTTAACTCCTAAATGGTCCGCAATGTCGATAGTTCGAGCATACCCCTTGCTTTCAATTAAAAGCCATATGGCTTCAATGTAGTCCTCCTGACTGGGCGTAGCCAACATATACTAACCATCTCCCTTAAAAATCCGAAATGATACACCATCGATTTGTCCCAAACTACCCCAAAAAGGCTCACACATCGTGTAAGCCTAAGAGCCATACGGAATGATTATCCTATTACTGACTGATAAATTAAAAACATGTTTAGTCCCACAATGACTACTGCACAAACACTCGCAAGCAATGTCACAATTCTCGGGTTTGTAAGGACACCCATGATGTCACGGCGGCGGGTGAAATAAATAAGCGAAATAATTGGCGTTGGCAGTACCAAACTAAGAATCACTTGACTTATAATCAGCGTTTTTGTCGGATCTATTCCTAGCGCTACGACAATTATGGTAGGCAGCATTGTGACAACGCGACGCACCCATACGGGAATGGTGAATCCGACAAATCCCTGCATAATCACTTGCCCTGCCATCGTTCCGACCGTTGAACTTGAAATCCCTGATGCCAACAGCGAAATCAGAAAGACGCCTGCCGATGCTGCACCCAAAAGTGGAGTTAACGTTTTATAGGCAGTCGAAATATCAGCTATTTGCGTATCCCCTGAGGCATGGAATACGGATGCAGCCATAAACATCATCGATAAGTTTATTAACCCTGCCAGCGTCATGGCGATGATAACTTCCGTACGACTAAATCCTAAAATACGTTTCTTTTCGGTATCATTTCTAGGTATTACACGTTTTTGTGTCAAGCTGGAGTGCAAATACACCACATGGGGCATCACCGTAGCTCCAATTATTCCAACTGACAAGAGGATTGAGTCATTGTTTCCAACCCATGGAACAAAACTGTGGTACCCTATTTGACCCCATGCTGGTTTTGAAAGGACTGTCTCAGCCAAATAACAAATGGCAATCACTACAACGAGAGATGTAATGAATTTTTCCATTGGACGAAAACCAAACCGCTCCAATGTAAGTATCAGATAAGTCGCTATACCAGTGATTATCGTCGCGACCAGCATTGGGATATGAAACAACAAATTTAATGCAAGCGTTGCGCCAAGGAACTCGGCAAGGTCAGTTGCCATGGCGGCAATTTCTGAAAATACCCACATGACATATGACAAAGACCGAGGGAAGTGCTCTCTGCACAACTCCGGAAGATTTTTACCTGTCGCAATGCCGAGTTTCGCCGACATGTTCTGGATTAACATAGCAATTAAATTTGCAAGTACAACTACCCACAGCAAGTTATAACCAAACTCCGAACCGCTTTGAATATTCGTCGCATAATTACCAGGGTCAATATAAGCTACAGACGCCACAAAAGCAGGACCAAGGAATGGAATGATCGCCCGGATGCCTTTACGTTTTCCCATAACCGATGCTCTTGCGGCCTTAACGGCTTTACTATCCTTATCAATCCGTATCGAAGGTGTACTCATCAGACACCCCCCTTTAAAAATTAATCTTATTTACGTTTTTCATCACAGACAAATTTTTGTGCGTTCGAAAAACTTTTAGCCGAGGGAAACTTTTCTATACTCATTATACACTTTACCCAGCAAATGTTGCATGGGTGTTGGTACCATCTTTCAATCTTATTAAAAATGCAAAGGGCAGCACAAAGTGTTGCCTTTTGCATTTTTTTACGTATTTATTTCTCAGCAACCATCATGCTTACCCTTTGAAACCCTGAACGAGGTCGGTTCATTTACGAACCGACCTCGTTTATGTTGCATGATACTTCGTAATCAAATCGACAAAGACATCTACAAAGGATTGTAGGAATTTCACCGTTCCTTCATCCTTGATAGTTCCAGTTTCGTCCATTAAATTACTTACATTACCTATATAGGCTTCCGGTTGTTGGACGACCGGCATGTTGAGGAATACAAGCGATTGGCGCAAGTGGTGGTTTGCACCGAACGCACTCAGCCATTGGTGACTTATTTTTTGTTAACCCAAACCAATAAGCAAACCGATCCAAAACTAATGTTGATGCATCGTGTTTCTCCTTTCATAAATTGAAACTCAATAGAAAAGGAAGCCGTAAACTTCGATTTAGTTCATTCGAATTTACGGCTTAGTTGGATAAACCTTTGACTTGATGGCTATAATTTCAAAATCTGTATCGTCCAAATGTGTTCAGGAGGTAATTCATGTCCCAGCGCATCCACGGCCCGGGTAGAACCCGACAACCTATCCTCAGGCGCAATCATTCATCGCAGCAAAGGTCGAAATTTCAAA
>JAKADF010000182.1 GCA_021820805.1 Bacillota bacterium | reverse complement strand
GGGCGTCTTTTCCTTTCATAGAATAGAATATATGGACATTGTATCCGTCTATATTGTGACAGGCAATTCCGTCATCTTTCGGACATTTTGGGGCAGCGGAAACAGTGCGCCTAGCTTGAAACTGAATCGGCAGGTAAATTTGAACAGCAACTTAGAATATGACCACTGGCTTCGAATTGAAACCAATCCATGTGTTACGAGATTTTGTGAACAACCAATTCGTATAGCTCTTAGGCAAGGTGATAAGGTTAATCATTCCATCCTTGATTTTTGGGAGTTGCATGCAAACGGTGAGGAAAGGTTCGTAGAGGTGAAATATTCGTTTGAACTGGATCCGAACTCACCTTTTAAGTCAGAGAGATCAATCAAACAAACAGCCTTACAGAAAGAATGGTGTAACTTGAATGGTTACAATTACCATATTGTTACCGAACGTGAGATTTATGCCAATCCGCAAAGCCTTTTTAATAAAAAACGAATTCTTTTCTTGGCACGAAAAGCTACAACCGATGAAGACATTCGTCTTATTCAGGAGTTCATTAAAAAAGGGCCTCTCACAATTCGGAATATCGTCGAACAAAGTAGCACTAAATTGCAACAGAGAGCATATGTGGCCTTGGCGCATATGTATCTTCGCGGCTTAGCAGAAGCAGACTTGGAGACTAGTGATTTTGGCCTTGAAACAAAAATCTGGATGCCAAGTAATTAACTTCATACTTGCATCAAACTGCATGCACATAAACTCACCGAGCAAGAGGGAATATGCAAAGTTTTCTTGATACCTAACAAACATCTTAGATTCGGCAAAGCAATAACCAGATTTAAAGGGAGGGTCTCGAAATGACAAAAAGGCGACTGTCCGAAGACTTGTCGCTCTCTGCTACTGATTTAGATCCAAAAAATTGGCCCCAGGTACTACTTGAAAACATTCCTGAAAAGGATCGTAAAACCTTTGAACGTAGGCAGAAAGCAGTGGACATGTATTGTCTAGGTCAACCATTGGCAGAAATCCGTAAAGCTACCGGCCTTTCAGAAAATGAGATCACTCGGCTTTATAAAAGATGCGTAAAGACAGACCAATTTGGTCGTACAGCGGGATACACTGCCCTTGTTCCACGTAAGCGCATAACCAAATATGCACGTAAACAACTTCATCAGCGAGGTCAGCGAATAGGGGCTGGGGCCTTTGAGCAACTGCTCGAAACTTATCCAGAACTTCGTGATTTAATCGAAACATTATATTTGGATCGCAAAAAACGCCGTGTACGCGAGCACGTAATGAGTATAAAAAAGATCCATGAGAAGTTTCTAAAACTTTGTCGCGATTTGAGAATTACAAATGAATATCCTTTCACAACGAACGACTCAGCCTTAAGATCATTAACCCGCTATTGTAGGAAACTGGACAGTTTGTTCTTCACGGAGGCTGCCGGACGCAACGGAACACAGGCCAAACAGAATGCAAAACTTTTAAGTTTCGGTCCTCCGAACTCTTCAATTACCCGGCCTCTTGAGCGCGTCCAGTTTGATGGACATAGGATCGACGCGTTCCTTAGCATTAGGCTTCGGACCCCAGAGGGGGATTACGTTATCAGGCCACTTAACAGAATTTGGCTGCTTACCATCATTGATGTCGCAACAAGTGGAATTGTTGGCTACTATTTAAGCTTAAACCAAGAGTATACTGGCGCGGATGTGTTGCGGTGCATTCGCAATGCTATTTGCCCACACCAAAAAATTAAATTTACAATCCCAGGGCTCAAATATCCAACTTTTACAATTGATGACGTCGAAATTGAAGGTGGATTCCCATCCGATTTTTTTATGGAAATGAGATGGGCAACATTTGATGAACTTTGCTTAGATAACGGAAAGGCAAATCTGAGTAATGTGGTTCTGGAGCGCGTCACAAACAGCCTAAAATGTAGTCTTGGCCTGGGACCAGTAGGAACTCCAACGAGACGAGGTCTGATTGAACGATTTTTTGGGGTATTGGAAGAAATGGGTTATCACCGTTTAATAAGCACAACCGGAAGTAACCCGAAGGATCCACGCCGGAATGGTGCTGAAAAAGCAGCAATGAAATACGAGATCACCTTTGAAGACCTGCAGCAGGTAACAGAAATCCTGATTGCACAGTATAACCTGTCACCTCACAGTAAAGTTAACTATTTGTCGCCTATCGAAGCCATGCGCCAACGTATTTTAGAACGTGGAATGTTACCGCGGATGCTTGATGAACAAGAGCAAGGGGAGGTTGAACTTTTGTTAACTACCGTAAAAAGAAAGGTGCAGGGGAGTGTAAAGACGGGACGTCGGCCCCACATTAACTACATGGGCGGGGAGTACAGAAGTCAACTTTTGGACCAAAGTACTTTCTTAATCGGTCAGGAAGTTACTCTTCAAGTTAATTTGGACGATTTGCGCGTAGTTAAGGCTTATCTACGCGACGGTTCTGAGTTCGGAAACTTAGTCGTACAAGGAAAATGGAGTTTACATGCTCATAACTGGGAGTTAAGGAGCACTATTATTAGGCTCAAAAACAAAGGTCTCTTAAAGTTTGGTGTGTTCGATGATCCGATTGAAATTTATCATCAGTACCTGGAGGAAACGGTAAACGATCAAAAAATCTCGCGTAACAGGTTGATTCAGCTGAAACAGCAAGAGGAAGCGGAGCGGAATAACGAACAACAAATCTCAAGTATTCCATCACCAATAGCCCCGCAGCAATCAGAAATTTTACAAATCTCGAAAACTGAAAAGCGAAGGGAACGGGGAAAGCGGGAGCGCCTTTTCAAAAGAACCCTAAATTATTGACCATAGGAGTGACTATTGGGTAATGAACATGGAAATCCGACCTAACATAGCACCTGGATGCCATCCAGTTTTAACAGGAGATTACGACCTTCCAACAAACGCAATAGATAGCATGGGGCAGGACCTGTTAAAGTGGATCCGCAATCGTACACCGGGCGGTATTGTCACCGGGCGCCCAAGATTGGGCAAAACGCGGGCAGTTCGTTTCCTTGCAAAAGAGATTCCATCGATGTTGCAAGACAAGGTTTCAATGTTCATTCTAAACTGTAATTCATACCGTTTTTCTTCCGAGAATTCATTTTTCACAGACATACTTTTAGATCTTGGTCACGCTGTTCCAACGGGACAACCCAGTATGAAACGGCAAAGGATTTGTAACTTTCTTATTGCAGAAGGGATGGAAAGTACCCAAAGAAAAGTGATTTTGCTCGCCGATGAGGCTCAAAATTGGAACAAGCTTGAATTCAAATGGTTAGTCGACATGTATAACCAACTGGACAAGCACCAAATCAACTTAACTGTTTTTCTAGTTGGTCAACCTGAACTTTTGGAAAAGAAAAAAAGCTTTATCGCGGAGGAAATGCATCAAGTTGTTGGTCGATTCATGGTTCAGGAACACAAATTTCATGGTGTTCAAGGGTTAGATGATCTCGCTACCTGTCTGGCAAGTTACGATGAGGAGTCTGAGTTCCCTCCAGGTAGTGGCTGGTCATTCACCAGATATTTTTTTCCTGAACAATTTAGTCGTGGTTTCCGACTTGCAGACTGCGCAGAAGACCTATGGGAAGTCTTTGAATACGCCCACAATCAAGCAGGACTCGGTACCAGGATTGAAATACCAATGCAATACATTGCGGTAACCGTTCAATACGTACTGACGACCTTTGGTGCTGACGGTAGTAACGTCCGCCGACTTTCCAAATCTCATTGGAAAGAAGCTGCCGAAGAATCTGGCTATGTTCTTGCGGAGCGCACATTCTTCAATAAAAAATGGGATGAAAACTAGTGATAAAAAGTCACATTATCTTATCAAATGTAGACAATATTGACCCAGCATTTCAGAAACCCAAATATGTATGGAACAAGGAATGGAACTCTCCTTGGCAATCAGCCTGGGGCTATATTCAACGTTTCCGCTTTTCCAATTTTCTTACAGTGTCTGAGTCCTTCGAGGCATTAGGTCCGGGCGGCAGAAGAACTGCTTCAAAACTTAAGTGGTTCAGCGACTTTCAGTGGGATGATGAAAGTCGCTGGATTCAAGTCTTCGGGGTACCATTAAACGAATGCATGAATCGATTTATAGATACCTATTTGTCTCCATTCGTCAATTAAAATATTTCTTCCCATCAGCATATCACAAAGCAACTCCGTTTTTGCCCAAAGTGCATAAACGATGGGTTCCACAGCTATTTTCATCAATTGTTCGGTCTTAGTAAATGCCCATTTCACAACATAAGTCTTTTAAATAGTTGCCCGAGATGTGGAAGGAAATATACATATGGTGTGAAGTATGATGAATTTCAGATACCTTTTCAATGTTCCTGCGGGTGGCAGTTCATGAGACAAGAGAATGGGGTTTGGGATATTCTAAGTTGGAATAACCATCAAAAACTCAAAATTGACCCCAACGTATTCAGTCTTGAGTTAAAAGAAGATACAGCTCCAGCTGGTGCAATTTTGCTAGGTTCTAAAACCTTTTATCAACTAGCCCTTTATCCCGCAAGTACCAATGTAGAAATTTCTATTCAAGACACTTTAAGAATAATTAACGGCAATGCAGTCCCTGGAATCTTAACATTTGGATTTTCCAGAAAGGCTTCCAGACATTGTAGCCCTAGATCAGGGGCCATAAACATTATGGATAATACACTTTTATCGCCGTGGCCTTTCGATGAATACTATCAGGTATTTAAATGTATAGCTCGACGTATACGCAAGTTCATTAAAAGGCGTGGTAGTAAAAGTTGCATTCGCGAAATTCAAGAGCACGCTCGATGGAACGAGAAATTCAAGTTTGATCCCGTAGTTTTTGCATATCTTAAATGGAGAGCAGAGATTGAGGGAAACATAGAATATTGGCATGTCGACAGAGGAAAATGGGCTCATAGAAATGGCAAAGTGCCAATAACCCTGCCACCACGGGAAAGCATTCATAAATTTATTGGAGTGTTACTAGAAATAAGTACAGAAACAACCAAAATGACTGATTTAAACTGGATCCTTAAACACATCCTTGTGAAGGAAATAAAGAAATCATTCGAACAGTGGTTAGAATTTGGAAAACGGCTTTCGCAAAGAACTCTTGACGAACAACGCAACGGGCTGAGTAGAGGCCGACAGCATTTGGATAATGAAAATATTTCTTGCAAAGACATCCGCGCTATTTTCTGCACTTCTAATTTAGATATCAAAACTTGTATCTATTTCTTCTAGAGAACGCTACCACGCATAAATATACAATGTAAAATCTTCTTTAGACCACAACTTCGCAGTTCAATAGCAACACCTTAGGTCATCCCGAAGAAATGGATGACCTTTTTATGATGATTACCAAATGGTAAAATAGTCGTACTTAAGCCATACCGGAACACTAATCCACATATTTTCTTGTCGCAGAAAATCGAAGATTTGTCAATTCTAAAACTCAAAACAGCAAAAACTTAATCTAATCCATATACTTTTATGTCGCAAAATCGAAAGGAAAAGCCCAAAATAATTAATCCACATAGTTTCTTGTCCAAAATCATGATACTTTTATGTCGTCAGACATTTATCGAAAAAGAAAGGGGTATCTAAGTTTCACATGAATACACAACATAATTCCTCTTATGTGGTGTATTATATAATATGATTAAAAGGAGGGCTTGATCTTTGTCTACTGATTCTAATCATGCAAATGGATCCGATAACTTAAAATTAACCGACAGCAACACGGAATTTAGTGATGAGTCACATCGCAATGATTTCATCTTACTAATTGACCACAACATA
The DNA here is from genome assembly GCA_021820805.1 of Bacillota bacterium. The sequence goes on along the minus strand of JAKADF010000182.1, from coordinate 1,088 downwards.
GATCAGTTCTTTGATACTTTTTTTGCAGGTATAAAACCGGAATTTCTGTTTGAACTACGGCATTTCATTTTACGAATGCATTTAAAACGCCGTTCGCCAAACTCGATTTTATCTTATTCCTACGATTTTCTTAAGTTCTTCCGTTTTATGGAACGCCACTATCCACATATCACTAATTGGAACGAATTCACCCCTAAAGTTTTAAATCATTACCTTACTTCAGGACTTGTAAAGCCAAAATCGAAAAAGCCGGCTGCTAAGATCATATATGAACGACTAAGCGAATCATCCGAAGAAAGAAAATTTGTTTCTCTGCGCAAACTATTCGATTTCTTATTAAAAGATGAAAAGGTAATTTCCACAAACCCTATGAATGCCGAATCTGCATTTGCTGACTCTGCACGCGAACGGAAACTTCCGCAACATTTAGATCACGATGAAGCCAAGCGCTTGATTGACGCTATTTTAGACCGAGATGACCTGCGCGGAGGTCGTCAGAAATGGATGAAGGAACGCGACATTGCTATATTCACGATTTTGCTCAACACAGGCATGCGTATCTCTGAGTTTTGTTCCATGACAATCGATCATGTTGAAGAAATCCAAAATACTAATAAATTTACGATCTTAGGTAAAGGTGATAAATATCGAACGATTGTATTCAAACCATCTGTTATTTCCCGATTGAACGACTATACAAGAGTTCGCCCAAAAGTGACCACTCCGAATAACAGGCTTTGGTTGGCTAAATCGTACGATGAATTAGATCGAAATGATGTATATCAGCTTCTACAGACATATGCAAAACGTGCTGAGATTCCAAAATACAAACGAATTACACCTCATAAACTCAGGCACACATTTGCAACTTGGTTGTTAGAAAACGACGTCGATTTAAGAACTATTCAAGAATTATTAGGACACAAGGATATTTCTACTACTCAGATTTACACAAAAGTCGTTGATAAACGTAAATTTGATGCTATTGACAAATTACCAGACTTTTAATTTTGTTTTGTACTACCTATTGTGACATTTGCAGAGTCTCCCTAGTATTTATTAGGGATTTTTCTTCTTTGTTTACATAA
>JAKADF010000181.1 GCA_021820805.1 Bacillota bacterium | reverse complement strand
TTAACATAGATGTTGTATATGAAGATCCGGAAATAATTGTTGTGAATAAACCTGCAGGACTCCTGACTCACGGGGCTCAAGGTGAGTATAAGGATACTCTCGTTAATCAGGTTTTGGCTTATCTGCATCATAATGGGCAGCTTGATTCCCGAGTATTTACGCCGGCGCCTGTTCACCGTCTTGACCGTAATACAAGTGGGTTAGTGGTTTTTGCTAAGACGGGGGAAGCGATTCGAAGGCTCACAGCACAGATTCAAGATCACGAGATGGGGAAATGGTATATCGCCATCGTAAAAGGGGAGATCAGTAAATCAGGCGAAATTCACTCTCGTTTAGGAAGAACAAGTGGATTTAGAACCGTTGCCGAGTCTGAAGGCAAGGAAAGTCAGACCATGTATGAACCAATTGCCTCAAGAGATGGTACAACTGTTGTTCGAGTCAGACTCGTTAGTGGCCGAACGCACCAAATTCGAGCTCATTTTAGTCACATTGGGCATCCACTGCTCGGAGATGTAAAATATGGAGGAGGCCGTCCAATTAAGGACAGCCACGAAGTCCATCAGTGGCTGCATGCTGCAAAAATGCAGTTTCCAAATGGAAGTAATCTTACGGCGCCTCTTCCTAGTGATTTTGTTCATCAACTAAGGAAACTTGGTTATTCGAGTTCCGATATAAACAAGATTGACGCAGCATGCAGATAAGGTTAACCTTCTAAGTTTAGTTCTTTGCGAATCACATCCGGAACACGCACTTTTTTGTGTGTTTCCGGATGAATGGTAACCATAATGAATTCCGCTTTTAATACAAGTTCGTCGCGTTGATTCTTTATCCATTGTTTCATCACGAAACTTGTATTACCAATTGATTTAAGCTCCGTAAAAATTCGCAGTTTATCATTTTGCACAGCTGCTTCTGTGTAATCTGCACTTACATGTGCAACTACTGTTACTATGCCAGCTTCTTTTAAAACGTTGTAAAATAGCCCCCGCTGTTCAAACCAGTCCTCTCGGCCCCATTCGAGATATTCCAAGTACTTTGCATTATTGACGTGGCCATTTATGTCAATTTCAGTTGATCGGACCATAATCTCGATTTCGGTGTATGCCATTTTTCTTTTCTCCCGTCTTGTATATATCATTTTATTTTTTCACAAGGGTACCATACTTACGCTTTCTTGCTGTAATTGGAACTCTGTACCGATACTAGGCGATATTGCTTTGTATATGAGTCCATGTCCTGGCAAAGGGTAAGCAAGTAAAAACATGCTATTTTCTTCGAGAGGTGGCTCTGTTTGATTATGATGCATAAGGCCGCCCGTTTCGGGCTCGGGGTTATACTTGCACTTGCTTGTTGGTCTCAAGAAACGGTTACTACTTTTGCGGCGCCTCAAAAAATGCAAGCATCTCTTGAAAGCTGGTACAAAGAATGCGGAGAAGAGTATGAAATTCCATGGGCTTTGCTTGCAGCAATTGACCGTTACGCTGAATTAACAAAATCTAAAGAACAGATGAAAGCGGCTCCTTATTATGGATTCCAAATTGACCAACGCGCATGGTCAGGACTTGGGAATCCAAATGAAGAGGATTTGAATCCGACTACAATCAGATTGTTTGGCGGCCTAGGCATCGATGCTAATCATGATGGTTTGGCTGCGCCGTGGGACCAGTTTGATCGAATTGCAAGCCTTGCTGCATGGCTGGATGCTGAATCTGGCGAGGAAGATCCCTCTATTGCAATTTGGAGTCTTGAGCAAGATGCGGCTGCAATGGATCGCATATATAGCTTTGCAAGGATATTCCAAAAATACGGACTATATCCGGCAGGAAATTGTTTTCCAATTGCAAAGCGATATAACTACACGGTAAAACATACGTTTGGTGCAGGGCGAAGTTGGGGCGGACGAAGAATTCATGAAGGTGTCGATATTTTTGCAGGTTATGGAACGCCCGTTTTATCTTGTGCGTATGGCTATGTTGAATTAATTGGTTGGAATCGTTTTGGTGGATGGAGAATTGGTATTCGAGATACGAACAATATGTATTATTATTACGCACACTTATCTAGTTTTGCAAAGGGGCTTAAGCAAGGCGATTTAGTTCAGCCAGGTCAACTTATTGGTTATGTAGGCAGTACTGGGTATGGGCCGCCTGGTACAAGCGGAAGGTTTCCTCCTCACTTGCATTTCGGAATCTATAGAGATACTGGAAGGCACGAATGGGCATTCAGCCCATCAGGTATGTTGTCTTCATGGCAAAGGCAGCCTCAGAAAATTATATATCCCGATGCGGGAAATAATAAAAAGCGATAGCATTTTACAGTTTCTTGCAGGCAGTATTGATGTTCACTACGATACACTCTACAATATAGACCGAATCCAAGTAGGGAGAGTGTGTCCAGTGAAATCAATCGCACGGTTCGTTGGAATAGCGGTTTTGTTTGAAATTGTTGCACTTGTGATTTCACGGTTTTACCACATTTCATGGATTCTCGACATACTCATCGTCTTATTTGTGTTGTATTTAGCGTTTTTGGCTGCTCGGGGCTGGAGAAGACAAGCAAGTATTCAAATGCCTGATATTTTACAAGCTAAGACTGTGCGCAAGCGACACTGGCATCTTTTTTAGCCAGTTCGTTTGCGTTTTTGTGTGCTATTCCTAAAGATTGTGTAGATGGAAGGGGAATTATTTTGGAAGGAAAGCCAGCACGCTTATCTAGAACTATCATGACAGATCTCGTATTACCGCCTGATACCAACAATCACGGAACTATATTTGGCGGACGAATTATGGCATTTGTTGACAAGATTGCTAGTATTACAAGTATGCGTCATGCGCGCCGTCCCGTTGTTACAGCGTCAAGTGATAGTTTAGACTTTTTGGAACCTGTACGTCTTGGGGAAGCGATTTGCCTGGAAGCGTTTGTTACTTATACCCATAAAACGTCCATGGAGGTTTTTGTTAAAATTGAATCTGAAAACTTGATGACTGGAGAAATAAAACTCACTGCAACTTCCTACTTAACTTTTGTTGCACTGGACTCTGATGGCCGACCTACAGCCGTGCCGCCAATCATTCCTGAAACGGATGAGGAAAAGTGGCACTTTGAGACTGCTCCAAATAGATTTGCAATGCGCAAAGAGCGCAGACATGAAAGGATGAAGGCGATTGAATCAACTGCACGTAACACTAGATAACAATCGGATCGCCAAATGGTGTGCTTACGCTCTTGTTGCGTTTCCACTCATAGATTATGGCTTACGGTTACCCGGTATTCATCCGATTGGCGTTATTTGGGACAAGATTGTTCTTATTTGTCTGCTCGCCATCGCGATTCGCCGTTACATTTCAGGTTATAGACCGGGTTGGTTTACTTGGAACAAATTCGCAGGATGGTATATCGTCTTTGGTTTGGGTTTAATGTTTGCAGGCATGGACGATCCGCTTGTGTCCATTCAAGGGTTTCGAATAGACATTTATTATATGCTGTATGCATTTCTTCTTCCATACATAGTTGGGCCGAAGGATGTAATTAAGCTGCTCCATATTGGAGCTTCTATCGCAATCCTCATTGGTGTACACGGGATATACCAATACATAACCAAAGCCCCGATTCCTGCAAGTTGGGTTGATGTATCAGAGCATGTACGGACACGTGTTTTTTCTGTGCTTCAAAGTCCGAACGAACTTGGAGCGTATATGGCTTTGATGACACCGATTGTCTTTGGACTCTTTGTTTATGAGACACATCGATTACGCAAATGGCTGTATGGTTTTGGCACCCTTGTCTGCGGTCTCACGCTTCTTTTTACATTTACACGAGGCGCATGGGTCGCACTGGCTGTAGCGCTCTTATTTATGGCGGTACTTTTTGAAAGAAGGCTCTTCATACTCCTCATTGTGCTGGGTATAGTCGCTTATTTTGTACCAGCGATACACCATCGCTTTGCGGACCTGTTTACCCCAGTATACTGGATAAAGGCAGCACAAGGCGGACGAATTTCAAAATGGCTTACTGCATTTGACAAGTTAACTTCAAATCCGCTCTTCGGCGTTGGCTTAGGGCATTATGGCGGTGCGGTGTCATCCATCTATCATTCGGGAACGTATTCGGATAACTTTTATGCGAAAACACTTGGTGAATCTGGGATAGTTGGGCTTATTTTATTTTTCAGTTTGCACGTTGCTCTTGTACGGGACTTATTTCGGACAACCTTAAAAAGAGTTATTGGCAATAAAAAACTAAAATTTGTTGCTTTTGGAGGCGTGACTGGAATAGTTGCTGTGCTTTTTCATAATGCAACTGAAAATGTGTTTGAATTTGGGCCAATGGCAGCCATGTATTTCACTTATGCAACACTGTTCCTGATTCTAGGACGTGGTCTGCAAGAAGGGGAGGACAAGCATGAGAGTGCAGAGCAAGAATAGATATTACACTTTTGTGTGGTACATTCTCTGGGCCCTATTTGTGAACGCTTTGAATGCCTGGATTGTAACACCTCTTGTTGAGGACTACGCACTGCTCGGAGTTGTTGCAGTCGTCCTCATTATCGTAATTTGGTTGACTAGTATTCCATCATATTCGCGTAAAAAGTGGATCACGTTCACCATATTCAGTTTGCTCCTTGGACAAGGTTTTTCGTCTCTTGTATTTTATCCATTACCAAGGCGCATTTTGTTCGGCATTATCATGTTTGCCGGGCTGTATTTAATTGCATGGTGGTTTGCGAAAATTGGTGCTAAAACACTATTCTTCTCCGGCCTCGTCGTGGTATTAGCGAACATTTTGCTTCCTGTAAGCGAATGGCCGTTTCTGACCCATTTTCGTGTAGTCCATTATGGGAGCTATAATATTGTTCCCGGTGATATGGCTGCACTTCCTTTCTCAGTCATTTCGACTGACCATGGACAAGCTGTCATCACGCTGAAACGTACCATACCAACAAAATCTGAATTAAAAAACCTAGCAAACAGCGCAACAGATTCACCAAATGCACTTGGAGATGTACTGAGTACTTATAAAAATGAATACCGCCTAGTCGAAATATCTTCGGTAAATGGAAAAATTCGGGTTACAAACCCTACGACTGCCGACCTTGCGAAAGTAAATCCATTTGATCTCCTTGGTCCGTCGTTTCCGTTTTCAATGGCACACTATATGAAAGTGAACAACCAAGTCATCCAGTACACGACTTCAGCACTTCCTGCTCAAGCTGTGACCAGCCTTGGAATGGAATCAGCCATGTATCCGACGAATATGGTTGTTTTGTCTGAAGCAGAACGCCAAGCGCAGTGGAACACTTGGCAGCAATTTCTGGATACGAATGGTGTAAGTCCTGTTACTTTGCATTTAGAAGTGACAAATGGCTATCTTGTTGGGAAGATGAATGGCAAAAACGTACGGATCGCGGTAAAAGGAACAGCATTTGTGTCGACTGGATCGTTTACTGCCCCAAATACGAATCAAGCGTTGGTAGAGGGAGCTAATCTTTTAGAAGTTGTTGACTTAGATACAGGAAAGGTTGTCGCATCTTTCCAGGGAGCTAAAGGCCAATTGGTTCCTGGAGACCTTGTGACCGGGCGTTTGACAGCAAACGGGAAGGATGCAATCTTTGTCAATGCTTCCCCAGCCTATATCCTGCAGGTTTCATCAAATGGCCAGTTTCAGAAGGTATATACTGCACCGAATGACTCTTTGCGGTTTGAGGCAAGTGTTCAATTTGCAGGAGACAAAGCCCCAGAGATTATAACGGACGATCCAAGTGTAGTTAGACAATCTCCAATTCGTTACTTTAGTTCCTACACCTATTCGAATGGTAATCTCGAGCGGAATTGGCGTATCTATCGTACAAATGTCGTAAATGTGAATCCAATACAATTTGTGAGCGGTACAACCACTGACTTAGTTGTTGGCATTTATGGAACGGGGGAATACTTGGTTCTACAGCGCGTGATGTGGCCTGTTTTGCCAATTGCTGCATTACTCTTTGGGTTAACGATTGTGATTGGCTGGGTATATCGCCTGAACGAAAGGAGGCGGCGCGTCAATGCGTAAAATCAAGTGGGTCAGTTCAATAGTTGCTGTACTCAGTTTGACTGTGATGCTATCAGGATGTTCCCCAAGCGCACAGCCGCCGCAAAATCCGAATTCGGTCGCTAACTTAGGTACGGGTAAAGTAAGCTCTGATGCAATCAATGAGTTAGAGCGTGCGGTCCAATTAGGAGAACAATCTGGTAAATATAAAATGAAGTCTAATGTTCAATTGCTTCAAGGAACAATTCATACCGACTTTTCTGTATATGGAACTATAAACTTGCCAGATCGTGCGTCCTTAAGCTTTCATGAGAATAATTTTAATATCTCGTTTTATCAGCAGGGACAATCCGCGTATTCACTGGCAAACTCACAGTGGACGCCTGCATCGCCAATTTCAGGGATTGATGTTTTTCCTGGATATGCACGGTTGTTAGCCCATGTTGCAGAAAGTAAGACTCCAATCTATCAACTAAAGGATACATACGATGTTGATGAGTATTGTCATGTTTATCAAGTATCGGTTCCTGGCCAAGATGTTGCAAGTTTGTCAATGTGGGGCAATGGTTTCAAGCTGAATGGGATTAGTAATGTAACTTATACATTCTTTGTTGGTATTAAAGACAATTTATTAATTGAAGTTCAGACAGAGTCAGTTGGCGCGGTTAGCGGAATAGGTGGCGAGAATGTAGAATCTGACACCGTTTTGTATGACCAAGGGAAAGACATTGCCAATATCAGCATCCCAAACAACTTGGTTACACAGTTCCAAAAGCAACAGTGATGAATGATTTACTTGTGTCTGTCTTTTGTCTATGATATAATGCTCGGCGTGATTACGGTGGTCCTCTGTCAGAGTAACTGGCATGAACACTGCTG
>JAKADF010000180.1 GCA_021820805.1 Bacillota bacterium | reverse complement strand
GAATTTTGGCTTTGAAGTAGGAGACAGCGTTCTTCGTCAAACAGGAATTATAATTAAGGAATCCTTGCGCCAAAGTGAGCTCGCGTGTCGATATGGAGGGGATGAAGTTCTTGTTTTATTGCCGAATGTGAACCCAAATGAACTGCATGCAGTTGCAGAGCGTTTGTCGAGATCAATCACGAGCTATCGCTTTGCACTAAACACGAATATCGTAATTTCACTTAAGGTTCATATTCTTGCAAATGCATATCCGAATGTATCAAATCCAGGTGAACTCTTTGAATGTATTGGTAAATTATTCGCGAGTTTAAAACATGACAATAGAGAAGTCTCTGCTCGAAGCATACCTCTAGCAAAGTATTGACCTGCCCGAAAAACTTGCCTTGGGTGAAATGTGCAGATTTGGACATACTATTCCCTGAAAGGGGAGAGTTTCGCCATGGGTGGGTTGTCTGCATGGCAGTTTGTTATCCGCGTAATCGTTTTGTATCTTGTTGTTATGATTGCACTCCGAGTTATGGGAAAACGTGAAATTGGTCAATTGTCCGTATTTGATTTTGTAATCTCTGTGATGATCGCAGAACTTTCGACCTTGCCCATGGAAGATACAGCTGTACCGCTCTATAGATCGATTGTTGCGATTTCCCTTCTTGTTGGTCTCCAACTTATCGTTGCGTTTGGTCAACTTAAGAGCCATCGCTTTCGTCATTGGGTAGACGGTGAGCCTTCCGTTCTAGTTAAAAGTGGACAGATTCAAGATGACGAAATGAAGCGAATACGTTATACAATGCATGATTTGCTGACCCAGCTTCGTGAAAAAGGTTTTATGAATGTTGCTGATGTTGAATTTGCAATTCTAGAGACGTCAGGAAAACTAAGCGTTTTTCCAAAAGCCGAGAACCGACCTATTACACCCCGTGATTTTTCGAAGCATGTTTCCGATGAATCTATGCCGTTGCCTCTTATTATTGATGGTACTCCTGTCCAAAAGACACTTTCGACAATTCGAAAAACAGAAGGTTGGTTACAGGAAGAAGTGCAAAAACGCGGGTATGAGTCGATTGATAAGGTGTTTTTTGCAGAGATTAACAATGAAGGACAAATTTTTATGGATGAACATACGGATCCGCCGCCAAAAAACCAATCGAACGCAAATGGCCAGATGGGCAATCCAAAACAACAATAGAATTCTGCAAAATGTATGGATGTGAAAAAGGGTATTGAGCCATTTCCTACTGATGCAATTCAAAACTAATTTAGTTTGATCAGGAAAAAATTATTCACAGGAATTCTAGTCTATCTGTCGAATTTAAGTCAGGATGGGCATCGAAAGGAGTGCAAATTCTTCGTGGAAGAAATTCAAGACGAGTCGGATGAAGTCTTATCTATCACAGATTATAAATGGGAACTATTTAATTTGTGCAGGGACAAAGCACAGGAATTTGCGCTTCTGGGTTATGAGCATGTATCTGCCGAAGACATCTTTAATTGTGCGAAAATGCTTGTGCGAAAAAATGAACGTTTGCATGAGATGGTTGGTGTAATTTTGTCTCTTCAAATTAGCAAGTTTATGAACTTTGAGACGATGAATGCCTTTAAGGGCGTTCTTAGGGAAGGTAAAGTTTGACGCTATAATTTGGGCATGATTATACTATAACTTGTTCGCATTGATGATGGAGTGTCAGTTAAGGAGGACAAAGAATGAAGTGGGGCCGATTTGGTGCGTTCTTGGTCACTGCGCTTGCTATTGTAGGCCTGACCGCTGGAACCACCATGACGCTGTGGAGAAGTATTCCGCTCGGACTCGACTTGAAGGGCGGGTTTGATTTGCTGTACAAGGTCGAGCCTGGAACGAATGGACAAGTTCCGACGGCGCAGGGAATTCAGGCAGCCTTGCAAGCTGTTCAGCTTAGAGTAAACTCCACAGGCGTTGCTTCTCCAATTATTCAGTTGGAGAATAAAGATCAAATTCGTGTCGAACTGGCCGGAACGTTCGACCAACAGAAAGCAGAACAAATTATTGGAGAAACTGCCCAACTTGCGATTTACGGTAACGTGACAAAGACAAAGGACGGGCAGGTTACACCTGATAAAAAATCATTGCTCGTAACAGGCGGTGATCTTGAGAGTAATGCACAATGGGCAGTTGACCAGCAAAACGGTCAAAATGTAGTTGAAGTTACATTCAAGGATTCAAAAAAATGGGGCGACATTACAACAAAATATGTTGGGAAACCCATATATACGTTTTTGAACGGAAAATTGATTAATGCAGCGACTGTTGTGCAGCCTATTTTAAATGGTCAGACACAAATCACGGGCATAGGGACGCAAGCAGAATGCCAAGCGCTTGCAAATGAATTGAATGCAGGTTCTCTACCGTATCCGCTTAAGCTGATAAGTTCCACATTTGTCGGGCCGTCTCTTGGTGCAGCGTCTTTAAAAGCAACACTGTTTGCCGGCGGAATTGCGATTCTTTTAATTTTCTTGTTCATGATTGTGATATATAGATTAATAGGATTAATTGCTGATTTAGCGCTCGTAGCTTATGGATATGTAACGCTTGTTGTGTTTGCAGGCATGCATATTACGTTAACATTACCGGGACTTGCAGCATTGGTACTCGGCATTGGTATGGCTGTTGATGCGAACATTATTTGGTATGAACGAATTAATGATGAGTTTAGAAGCGGAAAGAGCGTTCAGTCTAGTGCGATTGCAGGGAATCGAAATGCACTTCGTGCAATTATAGACTCAAATGCTACAACATTTATTGCAGGTGCCGTTATGTACTGGTTTGGACAAGGTGACATCCGCGGGTTTGCTGTAGCGCTCATGATTAGTATTGTCGTCAGCATGCTTACAGCTGTTGCGTTAAGCCGCTTTATGGTGATGAACTTTATTCGAGCAAACGTGACGCGTCGGCCGTGGCTGTTTGGTATTCGGAAAGGGGCGGTAGAACGATGAAGGTGAAATTTGACATCGTTCGCAGACGACGTTGGTTTTTCCTATTCTCTGGTGCCATCACTGTCGCGGGGATTATTGTGTTCGCGTTTTTGGGATTCAACTTGGGCACTGACTTCAAAGCGGGTTCAAGAGTTCAACTCGAATTGGCTCAACCTGTGAATGTACCAAAAGTAAAAGAAATGATTCAAAAAGCAGGATTGCCCGTGGGACAAGATGCCATTACGGTCGGCGGGATTAAAGGTAATGTGGCTATTATTCGGTTTCCGCAAATCTTGACTTTGGACCAAAAGAATAAGGTAATGGCACTTGATAAACAAATGTTTCCAGATTCCTTATCTCCGCAAGTAGATACGGTTGACCCAATTGTTGCAAAACAAACATCGAAAAAAGCAGCACTTTCTGTTTTACTTGCATCTTTATTTATTGTTATATATATTGCGATACGATTTGAATTTCGATTTGCTGTGTCCGGTATCATAGCATTGTTGCACGATGCGTTTATTGTGATGTCTTTCTTCGCTTTGCTGAGGCTTGAAGTAGACTTGACATTTGTTGCAGCCATTTTAACGATTGTTGGTTACTCCATTAACGACACAATTGTTATTTTTGACCGGATACGCGAAAACTTAAAGATTGCAGCCCCGAGAACATTTGATGAACTGCAGAACCTAGTAGATAAGAGTTTGTGGCAAACAATGACTCGTTCGATTAATACGGTCATTACGGTACTCCTTGCTGCAGTAATGTTGTACTTTTTCGGAGGACAATCCATCCACAACTTTACATTTGCGCTTATCATTGGTTTAATCAGCGGTGCATATAGTTCTATTTTCATTGCGAGCCCAATATGGGTTGCATGGCGCGGCAAACAGCTAAAAAAGTTAAATAAAAAAGCGAAACCTGCTTTGTAAGCAAGATTTAAAACTAGGCGCTCCCGCCGGGGGCGCTTTCTTCGTCGAGGAGGAAATTCTATTGTCCGTACCGATGGAAGGTGACCGTGAACTAAAAATAGCAGCTTGGTGGAATGCAATTACCAATGTGATTTTGACGGTTGCAAAGGGAGTTGTAGGTATTTTGGCTGGCAGCCAAGCACTTGTGGCAGATGGCGTACACTCTGCTGCCGATGTTGCAGGTTCACTTGCAGTCGTAATTGGACTTAGAATTGCTCGTAAACCACCAGATGCGGACCATCCATACGGTCATGGAAGAGCTGAAGTGATTGCTGCATCAATTGTTGCTGGCTTTCTTGCGGCGGCTGGGCTTGAAGTCATGGTAAGTTCCATAAAGGCTTTAACAGAAGCACCTGTGAGTCCTGAAATTGTTGCAGCAATAACCGCTTTTGTTGCTGTTATTATTAAGGAAATCCTTTATCGCTATAACTATCGCTTGGGGAAACGATTGCACAGTAAAAGTTTGATTGCAACAGCATATGACCACAGATCAGACGTGTTTTCATCGTTAGCAGCACTCATAGGTATCGGTTTATCTATTCTTGGAGAGAGAATTCATATTTTGTGGTTAATGCATATGGATGCTGTGGCTGGTATTTTTGTCGCTTTGCTCGTTCTTAAAATGGGGTATGAAATCGCTAAGGATTCTTGGCAGACTCTGATGGATAGAGTCGTAGTTGAAGACGAAAATTTATCACCTTATTTACAACTGATTGAACATATATCAGGTGTACGTCGCGTCGATGACATCCGGGTCAGAGATCATGGCAGATATGTTATTGTGGACGTAAAAATTCGCGTCGACGCATTTATTACGGTTGATAAAGGGCATAGTGTGGCGGCTGAGGTCAGGCATCGAATGAAAGAAAGATTCCCACGGGTTCAAGATGTGTTGGTGCATGTGAATCCATATTACGGGGATTGTGGGGAGAGTCGTTGAAGTGACAGATGTTTTATGGCGATCTTCCCTTGTTGAGGATGCCAAAGTGAGTGAATTTGCAAAAAAGCTTAATATTCCCAAGAAAGTTGCAAGATGGCTTTTTCTTCGCGGAATTGAGTCTGTAGATGAGGCACGAACTTGGTTAAATGCCGCAAAGCCTTGGACTCCCCCAACCAGTTTTTTTAAGTTGGAGAAAGCAGTACACAGTATATTGGCTGCAGTTTCGGCGCACAAGCGGATCGCCATTGTTGGTGATTATGATGTGGATGGCATAACGTCAAGTGCAATTATGGCAACCACGCTGCGTGCTTTGGCTGCGGACTTTGTTTGCATTATCCCGCACAGAATTCAAGATGGCTATGGATTATCAAATCAGTTAGTTGATAAGGCAACAGCACAAGGCGCGAGTTTAATTATTACAGTTGATAATGGGATTCGCGCGACAGAGGCAATTCGTTATGCTGTGTCTCAGGGAGTAGAAGTTATTGTAACAGACCATCATGAACCTGGTGAAGAAATGCCTGAAGGTCCTCTGGCAATTGTGCATTGGTTGTTTCATAAGACGCCGGAAGAAGCCAAGCTTCTGTCGGGTGCAGGCGTTGCTTGGAAACTTTGTTCTCATCTTATTCAATCTTCTTTAATGATAGATAGTGAGAAAAATAGGCTTGCCCAAATACACCTCGGCTTTGCTGCGCTTGGGGCTCTTGCAGATATTATGCCGCTCTGTGGAGAAAACAGGCGTCTCGTTCGGGAAGGTATCCGTGCGCTGCAGAATTTGTCGAGTCCAGGGTGGCTTGCGTTGTGCGACATCGCGCATGTAGAGAGGAATAAGCTGAATGCGAATACCCTATTGTGGCGTATAACACCGAGACTCAATGCTGCTGGACGGATGGATACAGCAAAAATTGCTTATGACCTTTTGATGGCTGAAGATGAGGAGCAAGCGGTTGGTTTAGCACAGAAGGTCGAATTCTGTAATGAAGTACGAAGAACTGAGACGGAAAAAGCTGCAAATGAGGCGAAGGAGCAATGGCTTGCTTTTTCTGCCGAGCAAAACAAACTGAATGCAGTGGTAGTTTCTGGTCCATGGAGTCTTGGAATAGTAGGAATTGTAGCAAACAAACTTGTGGAATCATTTTCTTTGCCTGCAATCGTATTTTCTGATACTGGAGAACAAATACTCCGCGGTTCGGGCCGCGCTCCTGAAGGATTCTCATTGTATAATGCCCTTCTTGAATGTGAACCATTTCTAGATCACTTTGGCGGCCATGATAGTGCAATTGGTTGCGGCGTTTTGCGTACTGGGCTCGAAGAGTTCCGGTCTGCGTTTGCAGAAGTTGCGGCAGGAATGTTAGATACTGAAATAAGTAACTTATCGCTGACGGATCCGGTTGCCGATGATTATTTACCTCTTTCTCTGGTGACACTGGAAACAGTTGATTGGGTTGAGAGGTTTGAACCCTTTGGTCCCCACAACCCGGAGTTTCTGTTTTATATCGGTCCGGTTGAATTAAAACAAATTAATACACTTCAAGGTGGTAAACACATTCGTTTGTTGGTTGCTGAGGGGTCTGTTACTGCAGAATTAGTTTGGTTTCATCCACCAGACCAAGTAAGTTCTTGGCAGCCTGGACAAATGTGTGGGTTAACAGCAAAATTAAGCGCGAACGTATGGAGAGGTGTAAGGCGTCCGCAGCTTATTGTCCAGGATGGTTGGATTTTAGACAACCCGTTGTCACGTTCTGACTTCGCTATAGTTTATCGATATATACATCGCACAGGGAGTCTCACATTGGAAGACTGTGAAAAGCTCACGAAAAAGCATCATATTCAAGATATACAATCATTAATGAGCGTTTTTGTCGAATTAGGGTTTGCCCGTCTGACTGGGAGCGCGTATCATGTGGTTGACGAGGTTACTCCGAATGACTTACGTGAGTCAAAGGCCTATCAAATTCATATGCGATCTTGCCACAAATATGTTGGTGAGGCAGAGAACATGAAGGAATAAGCAACCTTCTCCAAGGAGCGAGACAATGGAATTTGAAAATTTAATTCGTGA
>JAKADF010000179.1 GCA_021820805.1 Bacillota bacterium | reverse complement strand
ATGCTGGATTTGTTCAAATGGTTATAGGCTTTTGGGAGTTGGTTCATAACCGTCTTTTTCCGGGCATCATTTTTACATCATTTGGCGCCTTTTGGATAAGCTTTGCGTTGTTTGATACATTTTATATCGATAAAATCCCCCCAGAACATCGCGGTGTGGTGATGGCGCTCTTTCTCGGTGTATGGATTATCTTTACTACTTACATGCTGGTTGCCTCATTCAAAACGAATATTGCTCTAATACTCGCATTTGTTCTACTTGATGTTTTACTCATTTCTGCGTCATATGGAATGTCTACAAATCATGTAGGAGCAATCCATCTTTCCGGATGGGCAGGCATTCTGCTAGCTACCTTGGTATACTACATTGCCGCATCGGATATCATCAACCATATGTTCGGAAAGGATATTCTTCCGGTCGGAAAACTATCGCACTAAACTGAATTAATTCTAGATTTTAATGCAGTTTAATTGTGACTTCGTACTCTATGTGAATGAGCAAAATCCGTGTAGTTCATCGTTCGGGTTTTGCTTATTCTCTTTCGTACCTTGGTTCATCATGAATTCACACAATTCTCTAAGTACAATTCCGGAGCAATTGACAATCGGACCATAATTATATACTGTTTGGTCATGAAAACCTCTAACACTTCAAATAAACAAGGTCAAGCATATGACCTCATAAAATCACGTATTTTTGATGGCATTTATGGTGCTGGTTATAGACTTGTTTTAGATGGTTTGGCGAAAGAGCTTGGCTTTAGTTCCATTCCAGTTCGCGAGGCGATTCGTAGATTGGAAGCAGAAGGTTTTTTAGAATATGAACCGAATATTGGTGCCCGTGTAACTAAGATTAACAATCAGGAGTACCTAGAAACGCTGACGGTACTTGCTCTTTTGGAAGGCTACGCAACATCATTGGCGTATATACATTTGACAAAAGATAATTTCGAACAACTCAAGTCAATTAATCAAAAAATGGAGGAATCTCGTGAAAATCTAGATTTTCAACTATATGGATTGCTCAACCGTGAATTCCACCAACATATTTACGAGTCTTGTGGGCAAAATTATTTGATTAATGAGATTCATAAAACTGAGACAAAAATGGATGCGGTTCGGTCAACGATTTTTTCCTTGATACCGCACCGAACCACAGATTCATTAGCTGAACATGAAGAATTGATTCGGTTGATGGAATCAGGTGCCGATCTTCAAACAATCGAACACCTTGCCAGAGAGCACAAACTGAAAACAGCAATCTCTTTCCAAAAATGGAGAGAAAGACACTAACTTCTTGAATTCCCTGCAGACCAAATAAGAACATGTTATTTGGAACCCCTTCTCAAGTATTGTTTGGTTATCGTAATGCCAAAGAGGCCCGTATGGAAGAAGTTATCTTCTACACAGGCCTCTCCATAGCTGAGAGTGCCAATCTATGAAAAGAATCATTCTTAGTTTAATCAATTCAACTAGCAAGAGATGGTTTACACACCAAATGGGTTGATTGGTTTCTCGCCGATATATGCAAGAACACTCTTTGTTTCTGTATAGAGCTCCAAAGATTCGATAGCTAACTCACGGCCAAATCCAGACTGTTTATATCCCCCAAACGGAAGTCCCGGGAAGGCAGAAAACGGATTGTTAATCATGACAATTCCCGCTTTCAACTGAGCCGATACACGATGAGCCCGTGAAAAGTCCCTGGTCCAAACGGATGCTGCCAATCCATAAATCGTATCATTTGCGAGTTTTACGACTTCTCGCTCATCCGTAAACTTCATAATTACAATCACAGGACCAAAAATTTCTTCTTGGGCAACTCGCATTTCATTGGTCACATTAACAATTACGGTCGGTAAGTACCAATGTCCCTTTTCAAACTCTGGTCCATCCGGCCGTTTACCACCATATAAAATACGGGCACCTTCCTCAACTGCCAATTTAACATAAGAGTCGATGACATCCACTTGTCCGGCAGAAATAATTGCGCCAATATGGTTATTATCATCAAAGGGAGAGCCGATTTTCAATTTTTTAGCTTTCTCAACAAATGCATCGACGAATTTGTCATAAATTGATTCATGCACAAACAAGCGGGAGCGTGCCTCACAGGATTGGCCAGTATTATAGTAGATTCCGAATAATGATCCATCAATAGCTGCCGTAAAATCTGCATCTTCAAATACGATATTTGGAGATTTTCCACCGAGTTCAAGTGTCACTCGCTTTAAAGTTTGGGACGCACGAGACATGATGTCCTTCCCAGTTGTCGTCTCACCTGTAAAAGCAACTTTGTCTACCCCAGAGTGTTCGGTCAAATACGATCCGATATCCGCCCCACTACCTGTCAGTACATTGATAACGCCTGCTGGAACACCTGCTTCCATACAAATATCACCAAGTAGCAATGCTGTAATAGGAGTTAAACTTGCCGGTTTTAAGATGATAGTACAACCAGCTGCCAATGCGGGTGCTACCTTCCATGATGCCATCATAAATGGATAATTCCAGGGTACAATTTGCGCACATACTCCAACCGGTTCCTTTGTAGTATAGTGGAAGAACCCTTTCGGAACCTGTTTTGTTCGGCCATCATGAACGACTGCTGCTGCTGCATATAACTCAAAATCCTCAATGGCTTGCAATATTTGGCCTTTAGCTGCAGCTAATGTCTTGCCGCTGTTAAGAACCTCCAATTCACATAACTCATCAATCCGTTCACGGATGATAGCGGCGATACGGGTTAAAATCTGAGCCCGCCGAGAAGCTGAAAAACGCGCCCATTTTCCCTCTTCCAGAGCATGGCGGGCAGCTTTAACAGCAAGGTCCACATCCCGCCGCGTTGCTTTTGCAACTTGTGCAAACACTTCACCGGTCGCCGGATTATAAGCTTCAAACCACTCACCATTACTACTAGCAGTATGCTGTCCATTAATCAACAAGTGATAGGTGTCTTTGATAAGAGTCATTCTCATCATCCCTCATTTAGATTTTATTTTAGTTTCTATAGAGTTAAGCATAGGCAATTGAATTAAAAACAGTTCATCTGTCAGGCAGATAAGACTATATTCGCTCAATGAGGGTAGCTATCCCCTGGCCAACACCAATACACATGGTGGCGAGCCCATATCGGCCTTGACGGCGCACAAGTTCATAAGCAAGCGTACCAAGAAGACGTCCGCCGCTTGCACCAAGTGGATGACCAATTGCAATTGCGCCACCATTCACATTGACTTTCGCCGGATTTAGCCCCAATTCTCGGATACATGCGAGCGATTGGGCGGCAAATGCCTCGTTCAACTCAATTACACTTAGGTCATCAACTGTCAGGTTGGCTCTCTGCAAAACCTTCTTCGTCGCATAAATGGGCCCGAGCCCCATATAACCAGGATCTATACCAGCAACTGCAAATGAGATGATTTTCGCCAAAGTTGTGTTCCATCAATAAAATGGCTGCGGCTCCATCATTTATACCCGATGAATTACCTGCTGTCACAGTTCCATTTTCACGAAATGCTGGTTTAAGTGTTGCTAATTTCTCCAATGTAGTTTCAGGACGAATATGCTCATCCTTGTCGAACAATTTTTTTTCATTTCGATCATTAGAAACCTCTACAGGAATAACTTCTTTTGTAAACCGTTCATTTTTCCATGCATCTACTGCTCTTCGCTGACTTTCATAAGCAAATTGGTCTTGATCCTCACGAGTGATTTTATAACGCTGTGCCACATTTTCTGCTGTTTCACCCATACTATATGGTGGATATTTTTCCGCCAAACGTGGGTTTACAAATCGCCAACCCAACGTGGTATCAACTAACTCACGATTGCCACGTGGCAATTCCTCCTCAGGCTTCAGCATAACCAGCGGCGCTCGAGACATATTTTCAACTCCGCCCGCAATAAATATGTCTCCACAACCTGCCAAGATGTTGCCTGTTGCTTGGTTTACAGAATCGAGGCTTGACCCGCACAGACGGTTCACAGTCACTCCAGCCACCGATTCCGGGAGACCAGCTAAAAGAACGGCCATCCTTGCCACGTTACGGTTATCTTCACCCGCCTGATTAGCACAGCCGATAATCACATCTTCAATTTGCTCTGGTATAAGGGTCGGATTTCGCTTTACAAGTGCCAAAATTACCTGTGCAGCCAAATCATCTGGTCTGGTTCGGCTGAGTTGTCCTCGATACCGACCAAACGGAGTTCTTACAGCATCAACGATAACCACTTCGCGCATGTAAACCCCTCCTTTTTCTGTGAAATGAGCAACTTATTCAAACCAGGAACGTTCAGAACGATGCACCATCCCTAGACACTTTGCTACCATTGCCCCTGACTCATTTGTCACAGTCATTTCATAAAATCCCGCCCGGTGCGTTAATTGCTGCTCACACGCCTCTGCGAACAGTGTATCACCCGCTTTTGCTGCCGTATAAAACTGAATGGATACACTGGTTGCTACCGCGAGGCGGCCATGTCCATTGCTGGCGGCAGCAAATGCGAAATCCGCCAAGCTAAAGACCAAGCCTCCATGTGTCGATCCAGCAAAATTCAAGGTGTCTTCTGTCAATTTTGCGGTAACCAGTGCATACCCAGGGGTTGCTTCAGATAATTCAAAATTAAGATAGTTAGCAAATGGATCACTTTTAAACCTCTGACTTAGGCTTCCCGGAATTTCATTAGCGGGCTGCTCAGCTGAGTCCACTTTCACGCACGTGTCAATCCTCTCCTATTTTATATTCGTGATTCATTGATATTGATAGAATCCGCGCCCGATTGCTCGTCCAGTCCATCCTGCATAAACCATTTTTCGTAGAATTGCTGCTGGACGATATCTATCATCGCCTAATTCGTGGTGGAGGCTTAACAAAACCTCCAAAATTTCGTCAACCCCAATGATATCTGCCCAATCAAAAGGACCATGTGGATAATTTGTTCCATATCTCATCGCGAGGTCGATAGCTTCTTTTGTAGCAACACCTTCCATCAATGCAAAAGATGCTTCATTAATAATCGTTGCTAAAACACGAGGAAAGACGAGACCTGGGCAGTCATCCACCAATTCCACCTCTTTACCGCGTTGCTGCCAAAATTCCAGATGTTCCTCCCATTTCATATTTTGTTCAGCCTGTAGAGGCCTGCTTACTTCCATGATTCCTAGCTCATCAGGAAGCCAAGGTTGAAAACCCACCACGCGTTTAGAATCAGAAAGCCAAGACGCAACCTGAGTAGCACAGATATTGAGAGCTGACGTGAAAATCGGGACATCAGGCGCTACAAACTGTTCTATTTGTGTGATAACCTGTTGTCGATGTGGGTATGTTGTCAACACATCAACGACTACATCGATATCTTGCGAAGAGCTATCTTTAAACATGGGCAGTTCACCTTGCAAAGTGATTGTACCTGTCAGAGGCCAATAAATGACATCATCACCCAACTTGGAAAACCACTTTGCGAGCGTAGTCGGGACAGATCCGTTACCCAGTAACAAGATTCTACTCCTTGTCATACTGGTAATACCCCCTTCCTGTCTTACGCCCCAACGTACCTGCTTGAACCAACATGCGTTGCAAAAAATGGGGACGAAAACGCGAATCTTGGAAGAAGGCCTCAAATATAGATTTTGTTGTTGCATAGTTGATATCTATTCCAATCAAATCTTGCAGTTCAAATGGACCCATTCGAAATCCTGCGGATGTTAAGATTTTATCGATTTGTTCGAAAGTCGCAATTCTTTCGCCTGCAATCCTCAGCGCCTCATTATAAAAAGGGCGTGCCACGCGGTTAACGATGAAGCCAGGATTATCGCTGACACGAATCGGAACTTTGCCCACCCCCTTGGCGTATGAGATGGCTTTTTCTACTGCCTGATGGCTCGAAAAACGGCTGGCTACGACTTCGACAAGCAACATTACAGGTGCGGGATTGAAAAAATGGATGCCGATAATTCTCTCAGGATATTTCGCTACTGCCGCAATCTCTGTGACCGACAAAGATGATGTATTTGTAGCCAAAACAGTCGTAAGCGGACAAACGTCATCAAGTTTACGAAATACATCCTGCTTCACGTCAATCCGCTCAACTATTGCTTCAACAACCAGTTCTGCTTCTTTCACCTGATCCAAGGACTCAACCTTTTCAATTCGTCCAAAGACTTGGTCTGGTTGCTCATTGAGACGGCCTTGCCGATACCTCTTTTCTAACCTGTGACCAATCTCAGCAAGCCCTTTTTCGCACACTTCCGAGGATACATCATACAAGTATACGGGATGGCCAGCTACAGCAAATACTTCTGCAATGCCATTACCCATTGTGCCTCCGCCTATGATGGCAACCTTGTTGTCATTCATGTACTTGCCTCCTATCAACAACGAACACACGGGCACCTTTTAGAATAATGAATGTACTTCAAATTTCCATAACTTCACCTATCGTCATAGAAACCAGTTTTTTTGCAAATCCACCGATATCTCGTGCTGCAGCCTTTCCCTCAGATGACATCATTGCTGTATCCAATGCAGCACGATTGACAAAATACATTTCAGCCATTAGATAATAATCTGGTTCGCTACCCATCGGGGTACTTATCAGTCGTGTCACTTCAAGTTTCTGAAGACCTGGCATAGATTTCGCCAGTGGCGTGTGCGTCTCCGAATAATGTCTATCAAAAGCTGCCTTATCCTCCGGATTGCGATATAAAGCAACTAGCTTCACCATATTCATCAAACTCCTCGTCTCCTTGAGATAAACTCAAGTATCATTCTTCCTTACACGCCAGCCTTTGACTCAACATAGTTTGGATAAACATGGCGCCTATCTATAATCCTTACCGCTTTCCCATCACTGCGGGGAAGTGAACCTGGTTCACAGAAAGCAACTTTAATGGATACCAAAAGTTCATTTCTTAACTTTGCAGTAATTT
>JAKADF010000178.1 GCA_021820805.1 Bacillota bacterium | reverse complement strand
ATTTATGGTAGGTATCCATGACCGTATCATTTTCGTATTTGTAAAATTTATACGCAAAAATTGAAAGTCTAAATTAAAATTATGTGTCTGAAAAGAGGTTATTTGCATAACGTTTACCAAAATTATATGTTTCAAATTTTTGACGATTCTTGTTATACTTTTTCTTGGCAGAATATGAATAAAGCGGTTTCATCGGAAAGTACGGCAAAATTTTTTGATAGATTATAAGTGGCTAGTCGTTGTATGATAGACAATGGTGACAAATTTCGACTTCCAGAGAGAAAGAGGGGACAGTGTTGTCAAGCGTACTCGAAGTGAAAGACCTGAGAATTGATTTTAGAATTGATGAACAGTTTTACACAGCTGTACAAAATGTTTCGTTTGATATTCGAGAAGGAGAAACGCTTGGCTTAGTCGGAGAATCCGGTTGCGGCAAGAGTGTAACATCACTATCGTTAATGGGCTTACTCCAACCACCTACGAAGATTTCGGGAACTGTGAATTATCAAGGACAGAACCTGCTTGAGCTGACCGAAACTCATATGCGCCATATACGTGGCAACGAACTAAGTATGATTTTCCAGGAACCTATGACATCACTTAACCCTGTTCACCGTATTGGTGCACAAGTAGGTGAAAGCCTTATTCTACATCGTGGTATGAGTGCAAAGCAGGCTAGACTTGAAGCAATTGAATTATTGAAAAAAGTCGGTATTCCGCGAGCAGAACAAATTGTTGACGAATATCCGCACCAACTATCAGGCGGTATGCGCCAACGTGTAATGATTGCGATTGCAATGGCATGTAATCCAAAACTACTCATTGCAGATGAACCTACGACTGCGCTTGACGTGACCATTCAAGCACAAATCTTGGATTTGATGCGTAACTTGGCACAAGAAAATGGGACTTCGATTTTACTCATTACGCACGACCTTGGAGTCGTAGCTGAAATGTGCGATCGCGTTGCTGTTATGTATGCTGGAAAAATTGTTGAGCAAGGGGCAGTCCGGCAAATCTTTAAAAATCCGCAGCATCCGTATACAAAGGGACTTCTAAATTCAATTCCGAAGCTTACGGGTGAACGGGAAAGGTTACATCCGATTGACGGAAACGTTCCTTCCCTTAGAAATATGCCAAAGGGTTGCCGTTTTGCACCGCGTTGTCCATTTGCAACGGAGAAATGCTTCGAACAAGATCCTGGATTTTTTGAGATTGAAGATGGACATGTATCTCGGTGCTGGTTACACGAAAAGGCAGAATAAGGAGGGGAACTGATGCCTGAAGTATTATTAGACGTAAAAGATTTGAAGAAATACTTTCCAATTAAGCGAGGGCTTCTTAAACGGACTGTTGGTCATGTGCGTGCCGTTGATGGCATTTCGTTCTCTGTGAACCGTGGTGAGACTCTGGGGGTAGTTGGTGAGTCTGGGTGTGGTAAGTCTACAATGGGCCGAAGCATCCTGCGCCTTATCGAGCCGACAAGCGGAGTTGTTTCGTTTGAGGGCAAGGATGTTATCAACATGTCTAAGTCTGAAATGCGCGCAATGCGGCGCGAAATGCAAATCGTATTTCAGGATCCATATGCATCTTTGAACCCGCGGTACAGTGTTGCAAAAACACTTATGGAACCAATGGTGATCCATAACCTGCACAACCCAAGCACACGTATGGATAGAGTGCGCTCTATCTTGGAACGTGTGGGTCTTGATTCTGAATATGCTTCTCGCTATCCGCACGAGTTTTCGGGTGGGCAACGCCAGCGTATTGGAATTGCGCGTGCTTTAACGGTAAACCCTAAACTTATTATTTTGGACGAGCCTGTTGCGGCTCTTGACGTTTCAGTACAGTCGCAAGTATTGAATTTGCTTGATGATTTGCAAAATGAGTTTGCTCTAACATATGTCTTCGTTGCCCATGACCTTAGTGTCGTTCGACATATCAGCGATCGCGTTTTGGTTATGTATTTGGGACATATGGCAGAACTCGCTGACTCTGACGATATGTTTACTGATCCGCTTCATCCATACACTCAGGCTTTGCTTTCAGCAGTTCCTTTACCTGACCCGGATGTGAAACGTGAGCGGATCATTTTGCAAGGTGATGTGCCAAGTCCAGCAAATCCGCCGCAAGGCTGCCCATTCCACACACGGTGTCCAATGGCGATGGAAATATGTAAGACAAAGGTTCCAGAATGGAAAGAAGTAAAACCAGGTCACTGGGTCGCATGTCACTTATACAACTAGTTTTCTTACTAGTGCGTTATCAACAAACACAAAGAGACTCAATGAGGAAAGTGTAGAAACAAGGGGGAAAGACAATGTCGAATGCTCCGGCTATAACGCCGGCAACACATATACCGCAGCAAAAAACCAAAATGATGCAAATTCGCAAGTCTATGCGCCAATATCCCCTGGTGTATATAGGAGCAGCTATTGTAATTATTGTCACGGCATTAGCTCTGTTTGCACCTTGGATTTCACCTCATGATCCAACTAAGGTATTTACTGATGGGCTCACTAAAGATGGAATTCCAGTTGGACCCTCAGCCAAATTCCCGCTTGGGACAGATGGTAATGGGCGAGACGTTTTGTCACGTGTACTTTGGGGCGGCCGTGTTTCACTTTTAATCGGTTTCTTGTCGATGGCCATTAACCTTTTCGTTGGAATTGTAATGGGACTCATCGCAGGGGCGTTCAGCGGTTGGGTAGATGCATTGGTAATGCGTGTCACTGATATTATTTTGGCATTCCCGTTCCTCTTGTTCGCTCTTGCACTTGTCGCCATCTTAGGACCAAATCTGTGGAACATCTTGTTCGCAATCGGTATTCTTGGATGGGGAGTCATGGCACGTGTCGTACGCGGACAAGTCCTGCAAGTTCGCGAACTTGAATATGTGCAAGCTGAGCGTGCTTTGGGTGCATCGCAATGGAGAATTATGTTTAAGGTCATCTTGCCGAACGTATTTGGTCCTGTAATTGTCTTGTCAACGTTGAATGTCGGTATGAATATCTTGGCTGCAGCTGGTTTGTCCTTCTTAGGGCTAGGTATCCAACCCCCGACGCCTGATTGGGGCGGCATGATTCAAATGGGACTTCAAACTTATACCTATGCACCTTATGAGTTGTACGGTTCAGGAATTGCGCTTGTCATCACAGTTGTCGGTTTTAACCTCTTAGGTGACGGATTACGCGATATTCTAGATCCGCATAGTGCAACTCGAAAATAGAAGGGAGGAGAACTTGTGCTAACCTATATTATTCGCCGCATTCTACAGTCGATTATTGTTCTGTTCGGTATTTCTGTTATTGCGTTCTTGCTAATTTATGCAGTGCCAGCAGATCCGGCGCGCGTTATTGCGGGGCCGAAAGCTTCCGCGGCAGTCATACAACAAATTCGATTGGACCTTGGCCTCAACTTGCCGATATACTTGCAGTATTTGCACTACGTTGGCGCATTGCTCCATGGAAATTTGGGAACATCGTATATTTTCCATCGCTCAGTGACGAGCATGATTATGGAACGTGTTGGACCAACGGCTGAACTCGCAATTGGATGCTGGGTTGCAGAGCTCATTATCGGAGTTCCGCTTGGTATCTATACAGCAAGACGCGCTAATACAAAACGGGATTTAATTGTGAGTACTCTTGCATTAATCGGAATCTCGCTGCCGGTGTATTGGCTTGGGCTGTTACTGTTAGACTTCTTTGCGTTTAAGATTCCGATTTTCCCTTTGGGCGGTTTTGGAGGAGGAGCAATTCAGTACCTCATTCTTCCAGCTATTACTTATGGTATAACTGGTGCGGCGTATTACACGCGATTGTTAAAGTCGTCTATGCTTGAGGTCATGAATTCCGACTATATTCGGACTGCTCGTGCAAAAGGGGCCAGCGAAAAGCGTGTCGTATGGCGACACGTAGTTCGTAACGCTTTAATCCCTGTTGTTACATTCGGCGGTATTGACATTGGTTACCTGTTAGCTGGTGTCGTCTTAATCGAAACAACGTTCAACTGGAATGGCATGGGGTTATTGGCATTCAATGCAATTGAGAATCAAGATATACCTGTTATCATGGGCACGGTTCTTTTACTTGCATTTATTGTAGTCCTCTTTAACTTGCTCGTAGATATAACGTATGGCTTTATTGACCCGCGGATTCGATACGATTGAAATATGTAATGGATTAAATAATTCATCCAGGTGCTGCAGAGATCTGCAGCACTTTTTTATTGAAAAAATTCTACTTAAAGTTAAAAATGGAGAAAAAAATTATTTATATCAAAAAATATGACAAATTAACATTTATTAATATTTTAGTGTTGCTTCGCCTATATTCAGAGAATATAATTTAGATTGTTGGTTTCATTATAATTTTTCACAAATCTCCCTAAAATTAATGCTAACATAATTTGGTTGAGAAGCATTGAGTATGTTTTGCATCGTCTGCACAAAATGGGAGATATAAAGAAACGGGGGAAAATGTGATATGACAGAACTTTGGAAGCGCGGTCTAACGGTCGCAGCGTCTGTCGGTGCGCTCGGTATGCTGCTTGCTGGTTGCGGAACGGCAAGCACGAGTAACCAAGCACAGAGTGGCGGCACAACGGCCGGTGCGGGGAAGCCAGTTGAAGGTGGACAAATTACTGTCGATTTATCTTCAGCTGTACCAGATTTAGATCCTGCAGTTGCTTTTGATACAACATCTGCTGAAGTAGGGTATCAAATTTATGAGCAACTCGTTACCTATAAGAAAAACACATACGACATTGTCGGTGATCTTGCACAAAGCTGGGAAGTCTCTCAAGACGGGAAAACGTATACATTCCATTTACGCAAAGGTGTAAAATTCTCCAACGGAGATCCAATGACTGCACAAGATTTTGTGTTTGAATTACAACGAATTTTGAATAAAAACATGCAGCCAAAGCCGTCTCCAGGAAGTTCGTTCTTCTTTGATATAACGGGAGCACAAGATTACTTTAATGGTAAAGCAAAGACAATCAGTGGTGTAAGCGCGCCTGATGATTACACATTAGTTATCAAGCTTGATAAACCACAACAATTCTTCTTGAAAGTTTTGGCAATGCCATTCTTGTCTGCGGTAGATCCGAAGTTTGTGAAGCAAGCTGGAAATGCAGCAATGGATACAACAAAAGCGATGGGCACAGGCCCATTTGAGTTGGTAACAAACTCTCAAAGTCAGGTTGTATTGAAGAAAAACCCGAACTACTGGCAAAAAGACGCAGATGGAAATCAGTTACCATATCTTGACCAAGTTACAATGAACATCAATACAGATTCTCAAGTTGATGCAATGCATTGGGAACAAGGCCAGACAGCATTTATGAGCCCATGGCTTATGGGTGGAGATGGAATTCCGAGTTCCGCATTCCCGACAATCATGAATAGTCCAAAATACAGCAAACTTGTAATGAAGCAACCAGAGAACTCATTATTCTACCTCGGATTGAATGTAAGCAAAACGATTGACGGGAAACCAAACCCACTCAGTAATGTGAAGGTTCGTCAAGCAGTTGAGTATGCTTTCAATCGTCAACAGATTGTCCAATTGGAGAACAATGCCGTTAAGCCTCTTGATGAGCCATTACCAGACACAATGCCTGGTTATGTACAAAATCTAGACCCAAGTGCCAAGTACAGCTACGACACAGCGAAAGCTAAGGAATTGTTGAAGGAAGCTGGGTATCCAAACGGAGTTACCATTGACTACTGGAACCGTAACAGCCCAGATGCGAAGAAACAAGACCAAGCAATTCAGGCTATGATGAAGGAAGCAGGCATCACACTGAATCTGCATGAAGTGACTTGGAAGGACTTCCTCACAAAGGCGATGTCCGGTACAGCACCAATGTTCTATTCAGGATGGCAGCAGGACTTCCCAGATGCATCTGATTTCTTGAACACCTTGTTCAACTCGACACAGGCACCTGAGAACAACATGACAATGTACAGCAATAAACAGGTTGATGATTGGCTTAATCAAGCACAATATTCAACTGATGCACAACAACGTAATGACCTGTACGGCAAAGTTATCAATAAAGTTTTGACGGATGCTGTTTGGGTACCAATGACCCAGACCATTGGATATTCTAGTGTATCACCATGGGTACATGGCTACTACACCAGCCCAGTTATGTACGATCCATTCCAATACATTTGGATCGACAAAGGTCACAGCTAATCATAATTCTTTAAAACTTGTTAGAGATATTACAACCTACAACCGCCCGGGTGAAGTCATTTTCCTCGGGCTGTTTTTTCTCAGAGGTATTACAGGAAATAATACCCTTGTAAAATAAGCTGAATTGGTACGACATTAATAGCAAAAAATATCGCTAGGGGTTGCATTTTTACAACTTCTATGGTAAATTATTTTCTGTTGCTGAAGTGATACGAGCCATTAGCTCAGTCGGTAGAGCACCTGACTTTTAATCAGGGTGTCCCGCGTTCGAGTCGCGGATGGCTCACCAATTATTTTTGTTCAGTGCTTTTAGTAAAGTTAATATGCGGAAGTGGCTCAGGGGTAGAGCATCGCCTTGCCAAGGCGAGGGTCGCGGGTTCGAATCCCGTCTTCCGCTCCAAATGGTCGTAAAGACTTTCTAATTGATAGAGGAGATTACGTCCAAAACGCAAAAGACACAAACCTTGTCTTTTGTCCACCTGGAGAGGTGGTCGAGTGGTTGAAGGCAGCGGTCTTGAAAACCGCCGTATCTGCAAGGGTACCGTGGGTTCGAATCCCACCCTCTCCGCCATATGCAGCAAGGAAAGTCGGCACTTTTAGTGTGACTTGAACCATAAGTTTGCCGTGTCGGCAGTCTTTTGGTTCTTTTTATTTTTGGCAAGTTTATAGTTCCATTTGGACCAGTATAGACTTTTCCTTTTAATCAAATACCTGAATAGCATGTAC
>JAKADF010000177.1 GCA_021820805.1 Bacillota bacterium | reverse complement strand
GACTACGGAAGGCTCCTCAATTGCCATTGGTACAAGATATTCTCTTCCATTAATCAAAAAGTTTAATCCGACTCCAAAGGGCAACGAATAGATACCGAGCGCATTCTCTATCATCTTGTCTGCCTGTGTCCGTAAAAGTGCTCCGTTTGAGGAGAGAGCTTTCGTTTCCTCATCGGATAAGTTACACATGTCAGCTATAAGATGGATACGCTCTTCCATCGTCTTTTTATAAAACCCGGACAATCTAGAGGTTCTTTTCATATCCTACTTCCCTTTAAGATTCTCGTTATCAGAACCATTATACAGTATTCATCCGAAAGTGCCCCAAACTACCTTAACGGATAAATAATGCAAATAGTTTACTTCAGTAAATCATCAGATACAATCTCGCTTTTGTAACTTTAACGACATTCGTATGAGATTTTCTGCTTAGAGTAAATAAATGCCGAAATAGATATGAATAAACCCATCTATTCCGGCATTAGAATTGAAGTTTATTTGGTTGACGGTTAAAACAGTCGTATCCATGTTCATTTTTTAAAATTCGCTTAATAAATTCAGGCGGGCTTTGCAGGCAACACCTGTTCATGTATCGACGCTCCTACAAATTCAACTGAATTCTTATTCAATTTTATCTTTCTTAAACGAAGCGCATTGAACACTACGGCCAATATGCTGATTTCATGGATTAACATTCCCGACGCAAGGACAACTTTCCCAAAAAGCACTCCCAAAATAAGAAGCAAAGCGACACCCACGGCAAGATAAATATTCTGTTTTAGATTTCTACTTGCCCTCCGGCTTAGCAGAAAAGCATCGGCCAAAGACAATAAATTCTGACGCATTAAAATAACATTCGAATGAGATATAGCTAAATCCGTTCCCCCATATAAACTGATACCGACATTTGCGGTTGCGAGTGCAGGTCCATCGTTAATACCGTCTCCGAACATAGCTACCTTATGGCCAGACGAAATAAGCTTCGAAATAACTTTCATTTTATCTTCCGGCAGGAGGTCAGCGTACACTTCGTCAAGCCCAACTTCTTTTGCAACGCGGCTGGCAATTGCTTTATGGTCACCTGTCAACATGACAATTTTCCTTATTCCGGCACTGCGTAAACGAACTATGGTTTCTTTTGCGTCATTTCGAACCTCATCCGCAATATAAACTTTCCCGAGCATCCCCTGTTCATCTGCAATACAGACAATTGATTCTACTTCTGAATCGCATTCGCCAACATCTATGCCCTGTGCCCGAAGAAAACTAATGCTCCCCACCCATACTTGTCTTCCTTCTAAAACAGCTCGTATGCCTTTGCCTGGTATTTCCTCAAAAACATCAGGCACACGAATATCACGTTCATCGATGCGGCGTTTCGCTTCTTTTACAATAGCTTTCGCTAGATAGTGCTCAGATGGAAGTTCGACAGATGCAAGCATAGACCAAAAACGTTCATCCGAAACACGCTCTGGCTGAAATCTCGTTACTTCTGGACGGCCAAAAGTTAAAGTCCCAGTTTTGTCAAATGCAATCGTGTCTACTCCTGCGAAACTTTCAAGTGCTCCTCCACCCTTAAACAATACCCCTTGACGTGCGCTTGTGCCGATAGCGGTTACAATCGACACAGGAGCTGCAATCACGAGCGCCCCCGGACAAGAAATAACGAGCAGTGTCAGCGCCATGTTCAGATTATGTGTAATTAGATATACAACAACCGCGAGAGCTATAATGAATGGTGTATAGTACTTTGAGAAGCGTTCCAGAAATTGTTGAACAGGTGCTTTTGCTGCTTCTGCATTCTCAATCATTTGCAAAATACTAAATAGAGTTGTTTGTTCACCAACCTTATCAGCACTGAAAACCATATAACCTGAGTCAACAATGCTCCCGCAATACAAGAGGTCTCCTACTTCTTTTCCGACAGGCTTCGATTCACCTGTTATCGCTGCTTGATTAACGTGCGCAGATCCCATGCGTACAGTACCATCAGCCGGTACTTTATCTCCAGGACGAACAATCAGCATGTCCCCTTGTCGAACTTCATCTGCTAGAATTGTGCGCTCTCCATCTTGTGTTATGACTGTCGCTTTATCCGGATAGAATTCAAATAAATTTTGAAGGCTTAATCTTGTTTTTAAAAGTGCCCGTTGTTCTAGATAAGAGCCAAATCCAAACAAAAATGTTACGATAGCTGCTTCCCATGGCTCTCGGAGAATAATTGCGCCAAGAACGGCAATCGTTACAATAATTTCAATGCCTAATATACGATTTCTTATATTGAAAATTGCTCGGCGAAGAACATCAATTCCTGCAAGGATTGTGGCGGCATAAAGTAAAGCCGCAGCAGTCA
The DNA here is from genome assembly GCA_021820805.1 of Bacillota bacterium. The sequence continues at coordinate 4,583 of JAKADF010000177.1, read as the reverse complement.
TCCCTGAGTCATAAATCTTAAGCTGTAAAAAAAACGCCAGTAATAAACACAGTGCCGAGGCAGCAAGTTTCCACTGAATCATGACGCGGCTCCTTGCCGAGCATGATAACCTGCTTGTTCAATCCGCTTCAGTAAAAACGATGGATCAGTAATACTCTCGTCATATTCAATTTTTAATCTGCCAAGAGTAAATAGAAGCTGCACATTCGTAACGCCTTTTATCTTTTTTAAAAAACTCTCTAGATGCGAAGTACAGCTAGGACATGTGAGCCCATTTAATGTAAAAGCTACTGTTTTCATTTCGTTCACCTCTTGTGTCACCTTTAATCGACTTCCGCCTGCCTTTATACTATTTCCACCTTCGTTGCAACACCTTGATTCCAGTCAATCAAGGCAATCTTGTGAAACTTGATCAGAGTCAAATCATTTTTTTACAACATGCCTTATCCTTATTGTAACTTCCAAACTGTGAGGAGATATTACGATGCACGATTGCGGAGCATCTTGCTGCAATGATAACCACAACGATTGTGTAAGGCTTGTTCCTTTGTTCCAGTCTTTAAAAGAACCCGAGTTTAAACTGATACAGCAGACAGTTCAACGTCGACAGTACCATAAAGGGGACTATATTTTTCACGAAGGTGATCCAACTGATGGTCTGTACGTTGTAAATGAGGGTGCAATCAAAATCTCGAAGCTTTCTGATGCAGGTAAGGAACATGTCTTACGATTTTTGTTCCCTGGAGACTTTAATGGCCAATTCGCTTTGTTTCACGAGAGCCATCATTACACAAATGCGGAAGCGCTTCAGGAAACTGTAGTTTGCCATATTCATCGTGCTGATTTAAGGGCTATGCTTCAAGAAAATCCGCACATCACATACCAATTCCTTGTTGCGCTTAGTAATCAACTGCGTCTTGCAGATGAATGGGGCAGCACTATCAGCCTTCTTGACGTGGAAAAGCGGTTAGCGAAAACACTGCTTTTATTCAGTGAAAACCATGGTATGCATAATACATTAGAACTGCCTGTTGCAAAAAAAGAATTTGCATCACTGCTTAGTGTCACGCCTGAAACACTCAGTCGCAAACTAGCTCAGTTTGAATCAAAAGATGTTATTTCCCTTCTAGGTAAGAGGAAGATTCTGATTCGAGACAGGCAGGCACTAGAGAAATTGTCTGGTGTAGTTTGAAATATGAAAAAGTGTCTGTTATGAAGTTGAGGTGAAGAAATATGGAATTCCCGCTTCATGCCCAGGTTATGGTGAAAGACGGCAAATATAAAGGAGAATATGGGGTTATAACTCAAATCCACAGCGGTTGGTATATCGGGCATAGTTATACGGTACAGTTAGACAGCCAGAAAGTAGAAGTGTTTCGAAAACAAAATCTTATTTTCACAAAATGGGATGCGCGACTTTAGCCAACTTGCTGCCCGAGCCGAGTTCATTCGGCGCGGGTATTTATACCTGCCTTAAGTGCTATTCCCCGTGAATAAAACACTCCATGTCAAACCGCAGGCAACTGTCTGTAATGCTTTTTACAAGAGAAATTTATATGATTTAAGAAAATTACTAATATAAATGAACCATTGTTTATTTGAGTTGCTCGTATTCGTTGAATAGTCTCGGATATGTTAAATAGCCAAGAGTTATGCTTGTGAGTGCGGCAGAAGCAATAATCGAAAATACAATCAATAGTTGATAGCGTACAGCCTGTATCGGATCTGCTCCAGCAATGATTTGTCCTGTCATCATGCCTGGCAATTGAACTAAGCCCATTGTTTTGGCGCTGTCGATTGTTGGTAACATACTTGCACGCATGGATTGCTTCACATGTGTCATAATGGATTGCTTAGGTGTCCCGCCTAAAGATAAAATCGTAAGAATCTCCTGCCTATGACCGCGTGCTTCTGACTGCATGCGATTTAAAAATAATCCCGATGCCACCATTGAATTGCCAATAATCATACCACTAATCGGAATTACATAGCGGGGTGTTGGAGGAACAACCAAAAGTCCAAGCAGCAATCCTTGGGTTACAATTTCAGTTGTGCCAATTGCAATGGCAACTCTCCACCAAATTTTCGAAATCCCTTTACCTCTCTTACTTGCGTTTTGTGTTGCAACAGCAATCATTAATGTAACCATGATTACAATGAAAATCGGATCCTGCAGTGCAAAGACAACTTTTAGCACATACCCAACAATCAGAAGTTGAATAGTAGACCGAATAGTTGCGACAATCATGTCCCGCTCAAGGCCAAGCCTAAGCCATAAGGACAAAAATACAGCTAACGCCACAAATGCTAAAGTGAAGGAAAGTGTCGCAATACTCATTCAAAGTTACACCTCTCAAATATCGCCAGACAAAAATTTTTGTGTAATTTCTTCCTTAGGATCAGCAAAAAAACATTCTGTCATCCGAGCCTCTACCAACTTCCCTTGTACGATGAGCCAAGTCATATTGCCAACTCGTCTTGCTTGTTCAAGGTTATGCGTAACCCAAACAATCGTCATTTGATTTTGCTTATGAACACGCAGTATAAAATCCTCCACTTCCCTGGCCGTTGATGGGTCAAGCGCAGATGTGACTTCGTCAAGCAGTAATACTCGTGGAGAATTCACTAGGACCCGAGCTAAAGCAATTCTCTGTTTTTGTCCTCCAGACAAACCTTCCGCCTCTTTGGTTAATAAATCTGTTGACAGGCCAACACTCTGTAAGTACATTTCGGGATTTTGAAGTGTCTTATTTTGCAAACGAAGACCAACCTCCATATTTTCGAGCACAGTGCCCGGAAACATGGTTGGAGTCTGAAAAACAAGCACAACTTCTCGCCGAAGTTCCCTTACATTCCATGTTCGCACTTCTTTTTCATTCACATATACTTCTCCCGAATCGGGTGTTGCGAGTAAATTACACAAGGAAAGCAACGTACTTTTCCCAGAGCCGGAAGGCCCTACTACAGTTAAAATTTCGCCAGCACCGATTTCACCGGTTATCCCACTAAGCACGGATGAATTCCCGAATGATTTAAAGACATTCTTAAACCGTATCATTACTTCCTTCTACCTCAATCCACGAATTAGAATCTTTATTTTGCATGATATATCATACCATCCATAAACAATTCAAAATCAACGAAATGGGGCGGCTATGGTGTAAAGTAGGATGGTAGGTATGAACGATTGGAGGACTACGATTGAGCCAACTTTCACAAACCATAAACGAAGATACTCAACAAGATATTAAAGGGCAGTCTGAAGCCTTTGTATCAGAGGAACTCGTTAATATATTTCGCAATGACCCATACGGACAAAAGCTTGGCTTCAAGCTTTTGCACGTGAAACCCGGATACGCACTTGCAAATGCAGTTGTGACGGACGAAACACTTAATTTTGCTGGTGCCCCGCACGGAGGTTTTCTATTCAGCTTAGCAGATTATGCACTTGCAGCAGCCTCTAATTCACACGGGCGTTTAACTGTGGGAATGACGGTTTCGATTCAATTCTTTGCAAAAGCGAATATCGGAGATGAATTGTACGCTGAAGCTATGGAGTCCCATCTAGCTAATCGTACGGGGTTTTATGAAATTATCATTCGAACAGACAGCAAAAAGATTGCACAGTGCATCGGTACTGTTCATCGATTTGATTCACAAGTCGAAATTGAGTAATTAGATTGCAAGTTAACAAATTCAAACGGCGTGCAATCCCAACCTGCACGCCCTATCTCTCAAAAGCAATTTAATAGTTGAATTTTATCATTCATTACTTAGGATAAGTATAATATCAAGATTCCCAACATCCATAATTGAAAGTGGTATTAGAAAAGCTGGGGCAGAAAACCCAGTCAATTTTGTTTCGCCGACTAATACTGCAGGCGGGGTAATCTCAATATGAATACCCGTTGCAGATACATTTGTGCACAAATTACCGCCAACCATGTTTCCAAGCTCACCAATAAAACTCTCTAACATTTCATCACTTAATGCCATCCCATACATATTTGTTGCAATTGAAGCAAACACCTGCTTAGAAGCATGAATAAAGAGCTGCCCTGGAACAGAACCAGCTATCCCAAGTAATACGCCGAATTCAGACTGCACAACCCTACTTTTCAAAAGCGATGGTTTCTCAAGAGATATGGGAATTGGGATTATATTTGTAACAGCTTGAATTGTTCCATTCAGAAATTCGGCAATGACAGGAGAAACTGCAGTAGTCACTATGAACCCCCTTCCCTTTACAGTTAAAAATCAGCACCGATATGAACATCCTCATCACTCTATAGCGGAAGAAAAACCTAACAGATAAGTTGTCACACCAGTTCTAATTATGGATAATAATTCGACAGATATCAACAAAAAGTTTTTTATTTTCTGAATTCGAATGGATCGTATAAAAATCGTTTATCCTAATCAGGATGTCAAAGATTATCTATCAAAGCCTATTCTGATACTGTGTTGCACAATACTTTAATATGAGGCGAGAGAACGATGTACGAGGCAACTGAATATAATGACAAGTTTAAAATGTACAAACTCCAAAACAAACAATTGAACTCATGGATAACGGTTTGCCC
>JAKADF010000176.1 GCA_021820805.1 Bacillota bacterium | reverse complement strand
AAGCAGTATTGAAACAGAGTCTATTATAAAGGATGCACGTGCAAGTGCAGCAGCATTTCTCGGAGCAGAACCAGATGAAATTGCTTTTGGAGCGAATATGACAACCCTGAATTTAGCTATTGCTAGAGCACTCTCACGCAGTTTTGAACCTGGGGATGAAATTGTAGTATCTGAACTTGACCATCGAGCAAATGTTGACCCGTGGATTACTGCTGCAAAAGATAAAGGTGCTGTGGTTAAATGGCTGAGTGTTGATAAAGAAAGCCTTACCTTAAATCTTGATGCTCTTGATAATGTAATTACCGAAAGAACAAAAGTCGTTGCCCTTGGGCGAGCGTCAAATGCTGTCGGTACAGTCACAGACGTCCGTCCTGTTGCAGAAAAGGCGCATAAAGTTGGCGCGGTTGTAGTGGTAGATGCGGTGCATGCAGCACCACATATCCCTGTGAATCGCGAAGATTTGGGTGCAGACATTCTCCTGTGTTCAGCGTATAAATTTTTTGGCCCCCACGTTGGCATTGCTGCAATCCGTAGAAACCTCTTTTTGCAATTGGAACCGTATAAGTTAAAGCCTGCTCCGTCTTATATTCCTGATAAGCTGGAAACAGGAACACAGAATCACGAAGGATTGGCAGGCGTCGCAGCAGCCATTGGATTCATTTCAACTTTAGGTAAGGGCGCTCTTTTTCGGGATAAGCTTGTTAATGCAATGGAGACGGTGGAAAGATATGAAGAACAACTGGCAGCTGAATTGCGGGGCGGTATAAAAGACTTGCCTGGAGTGATTTTGTATGCAGCTCCTGAGCCATGGAAAAAAACGCCGACGATTGCCTTTCGGGTAGAAAATATAGCACCGAGAGCCGTATGTGAACTTCTGGCTGAAGAATACGGAATCTTTGTTGCAGATGGAGACTTTTATGCAACAACTCTTGCAGATAAATTGGGGATTAACGAGTCTGGCGGTTTCATACGTGCAGGTCTTGCGCCTTACAATACCATGACTGAGGTTGATGCATTTTTAGAAGCATTAAGTTGCATTGTAAAGAGATAAAAGGCGTGTCAAATGATTTGGATTCGCTTGAGATGAAACTATAAGACCAGATACCCCTAACGCTCATCCTCCTTTTCTCATATTGTAAAGGAGATTGATTCGGACAAGAGCCGCATGGGGGAACTTGTATGGCACGTTCATTTCTAACTGAAATTGAACATCAATACGGAATTCGTATTTCTAAGTATTACGCACTTAGAGATGTCTACAGAATAGAAACAACAAGAAAAGAAGATCTTTGTTTGAAGCCGTATAGGATTCCTGCGGGTGAAGTCAGGTTTATTACGGCCGTTCTGAACCATTTGGTTCAGAACGGATTTTTATACAGCCCAAGGTTATTTTTAACGTACCGGCAGTCACCTTACTTTCAATACGGAAATAATTTTTATATGTTGACGAATTGGGTAAATGGGAAATCACCCATTTTTCAAGACATGCGTCAATTAAGAAAAAGCGTACGAACACTCGCACGTTTTCATCGTCATGCAGAAAGTTTGAATATTATTGAAGTGCCAGACGGCCGATTGCGTGTCTGGAGTTTAAAGAAGCGTTTCGAATGTGCAAAACAAACCATTCAAAAGGATTACGGCGGCGATGACAGCCGCAAAAGAATTGCTGTAGAAATGTGTGAAAGAGCACTTGAGATGCTTACAAATGAAAGTGTTACAAAAGCTCTAGAAAGAGAAGCTGAAGCAAAAGCGTTTGTGCACGGAGATTATAATTACCCGAACCTTGTTGTGGATCAACATAATCATCATCATTTGATTGATTTCGACAACACTTCATACCATGCCAGGATGGAAGATCTTGCGCATATTATTCACCGAAATTATCCTTGGAGAAACGATGGAGCCATCCGTCTTATCGACATCTATAATCGTGTTCGCATAATTGAGAAAAACGATATTTATTTACTTGTTGCGCTCTTGTATGAACCTTATCCGCTAATTCGAGCAATCCAACAAAAAAAACGTCATCCTCACTTAAACGATATTGTTATGCCTAGTGTGTCGACATTTAAACAGTATTCTAATTTCCTTACAACATTATTGTAATAATAATGTAATCACCTTGTCTGTGTTGCGTGATAAAATGGGAACAGGAAAGACATTTTGATAGAGGGAGGACAGCACGTGACTGAATTATCGATTCTATCCCAACTGCCGCAGGTTTTAAAAGATTGGATTCCAGATACGGCATCTATTGCAGTTGCGGACAGGCAGCAGTACGTTGATTACCGGCCAGGCGCTCATGACCTCCATATTCACCCCGGAGAGTCTGTGCGGCCAGGGAGTATTGCATATCGTGTCTTTCGTGAAAAGTCCCGTGTTGAACAAGCAGTTGACTCGTCTGTGTTTGGCATTCCTTATTACGGTCTAGGTTATCTAATCCGTTCGGAATCCGGGGTGGAGTCTGCACTTGCTGTTATCCTGCCGCCAAATCATGTTAATCGCACAAAATCAAAACCTTTTGTGATGGGGCAAGCAAGCAATGTTTGGCGTCCCATTTCATTGGAGGAAATTGCATATTTTGAAAGTTACCAAAAAAAGACGTGGTTTTCTACGGCTGATGGAAAGTTTACAACTGAACATACAATGCAGTCACTGGAAATACGCTTGCCATCTGAACGATTTTTGCGTATTCACCGCTCCTTTATCGTTAATATTTCCTGTATTAGTTATATTGAACGCGATAGAAGATCCAACCTTGTTGTCGTTTTAAAAAATCCGATTGGTACTCGTTTACCTGTTGCACAGTCTTATGTACGGCACGTTCGAGAAATATTAGAATTTTAGATCATCTTCATAACCCTCCCTGACTTCCCGCAACGAAAAGCCCCTTTGTAGTTTCACCAGTAATCATGACGATTCCTTCATTGATTTATATCAAGGTATATTTTGGTGATTAAAATCGCCTATAATTTTGTTTTGCTTTCATCGTTCATATTCTTGGTTCATCCGTACATATCAGGGTGTATCCCTGAGCTAGAGACAGTTATCTGAAAACGTTCTATACTGAGTCCCATCGTAGAAAGCGGTTTCGGATACTGTACGAGGTGATATAAATGATGGAACAAAGGATTCGGCATAACGGCTTACGCGAGCGGATTGTAACAGCAGAACAAGCACAAAGCTGGATTCAAGATGGTATGACCATCGGTGTAAGCGGGTTCACAAAGTCTGGGGATGCTAAGGCGGTTTTGCATGCTTTAGTCGATCGCGTTGAACAAAGCGGCGAAAAACTTTCAATCAATCTGTTTTCGGGTGCATCGCTCGGAGAAATAGATAATCGACTCGGCTTGCACCATATGACTGCCCGCAGGTTGCCGTACCAATCGGATCCACTTTTACGTAAAGGAATCAATGTTGGCGATGTGGGTTACATGGACCAGCATCTTAGCCATACAGCGGAAATGCTCCGAAGCGGATATTTGGGCGAAATGGACTTGGCAATTATTGAGGCAACAGCTATTACGGAGAATGGCGGGATTGTTCCAACAACTTCTGTAGGTAACAGCCCAGTATTTGTGGAACAAGCAAAACGCGTCATTGTAGAAATCAATGTAAACATTCCTGAGGCTTTTGAGGGAATACATGATATCTATCTTCCAGAGAAGCGGCCGAATCGTACTACGGTTCCAATTACGAAAGTATCTGACAGGATTGGCACACCATACATTCCATGTGACCCGGATAAAATTATTGGAATTGTATTTTCAACCAAAACTGATACGCCTTCGAGCATTGTTCCGGCTGATGAAGAAACAGAGCGGATGGCCGGATTTATTTTAGACTTCTTTGAACATGAAGTTCGAATGGGCAGGATGCCGAATAATCTTCTGCCTTTGCAAAGCGGTGTTGGATCCGTTTCAAATGCAGTTCTAAGTGGACTTGCAAGGTCTAAATTTGAAAACCTTGAAATTTATACAGAAGTGATGCAAGACGCAGTGTTTGAGATGTTCGATGCAGGTAAGGTTTCATTTGCTTCTGCTTGTTCATTTACTTTGTCAGAGCAGATTTCTGATAGAATATTGAACCATATTTCCGACTACCGTGATAAAATCGTCATGCGTCCGCAGGAAATTTCAAACCACCCGGAAGTCGTTCGTCGTCTTGGTGTGATTGCGATGAATACAGCGCTGGAACTTGATATTTATGGTAATGTCAATTCAACGCATGTCGGTGGCACGCACATGATGAACGGGATTGGCGGGTCTGGTGATTTTGCAAGGAATGCTTCCCTTACGATGTTTGTAACAAAATCCATTGCAAAAGGCGGACGAATTTCAAGTATCGTTCCTTTTGCGACACACGTAGACCATACGGAACATGATGTAGATGTACTTGTAACGGAACAAGGCATTGCAGATTTGCGCGGGCTTACACCACGTGAACGCGCTAAAACAATTATTGAAAATCTGGCGCATCCAGATTACAAAGAAGAACTTCTTGAATACTTTAAACGCGCTTGTGCACGAGGCGGACAGACGCCGCATCTTCTGGAAGAAGCGCTTAGCTGGCACAGACGCTTTGCTGAAACTGGCGATATGAGGAAAACTGCAAATCTCGTCCATGCATAAAAGAATGAAAACGGTAAAGTTAAAGTGATTGAGCAGAGTAAAAACGCGTAAAGCGATTTTACTCTGCTTTTGTTAATTCTATTAAAACATTTCTAATTACAAGTATGGGTTATCATGTTTCACCTTAAGGCGCATCCATCTACGTTCGATTTCCTGTTCAATCTCATGCAGTAATTCCGTATGTTCCGGTTTTAATAGGTGTTTTGTCTTACCCATAAGACCAAGCCAGTCTGAAACTGAGACTTTTTTGTTTTTTGCTCCAGGGTCGTACGTAATGTTTGTTTTTCCATGCTCAACTTCATAGAGCGGAAAGAATCCGCAATTGACGGCTCGTTCCACGATTAAATTTCCGTCCTGGTCTTTCGATTTCCAGTTGAGCGGACAGGAACTCAGAACTTTCCCGTAGACAAGTCCTTCATGTTGTGCATACCACTGTGCTTTTGCAGCCTTTTTCACAAAATCCTGAGCGAACGCTTCCGTGGCCGTAAACACATAAGGAATATTTGTTGCTGCCATGATTTGCGCAGTATCCTTATGGTGAAACGGCTTCCCAGCCTGCGTCTTGCCAACGTTTGATGTGGATGTCATGTGGCCGAGTGGAGTGGAATAAGACAACTGACTTCCCGTGTTCATGTAGCCTTCATTGTCGTACTCGAGAATAATCATTTTGTGGTTACGCAGGGCTGCGCCGATTGCTGATCCCATTCCAATATCCATTCCGCCGTCGCCAGTAATCATAACGAACGTGAAGTCATCTTTTACTTTTATCTCGCCGCGTCGTTTTAGTTCATAGAAAGCCTCGACTACGCCGGACAAGGTTGCTGGTCCATTTTGGAAGAGATTGTGGATATAGGATTGTTTGTGTGACGAATATGGGTAGCCTGTAGTTGTCACCATTGCGCATCCGGTCTGAAAAACTGCCACAATGTCTCCTTCAATACCTTTGAAAAATAGTTCGAGATTCGGAAAAATCCCACAACCAGGACATGCGCCGTGTCCAGGGGCGATGCGTTTTGATTTTGTCGTGAGCGCACGCATCGGAGGTGCCTTAACATTTAGAGTTCCGTCGCTGTTTTGGGTAACTGAGATAAGTCCTGATTTAAATGCATCTCCGTGCATCGGACTTAGAGCCTGTTTTAGGACCTGTGATGGGTCTCCCGGCGAATGGCCATAGTAATCAAAAGATTTTTGCACGCTGCCTGTTTTTGCAGCTTCGATTGCAGCTTCAAAGAATGCTTCAGCGTCGTCTTGATAGAAGTCTTTTCCGCCTGTGCCAAAGATACGGCTAAGTACAATCGTATGGTTATTTTTGTCTTCTTGCAGTGCAGCTTTTACCTCGTGTGTCATATTTGCGCCGTAGCCGCCAAACGAGTCAGCACGTTCTCCAATTAAAAGGGCCTTCACATTTTTGAGTGCATCTCGAATCTCGGCAGCAGGGAATGGGCGAATCATGTTTGGGATGATTATTCCTGCCTTTGTTCCTGACTTACGCAGTCTGTCCACCACATCTTTTGCTGTTTCAGCAGCAGAGTTAAGTAAAAACAGGGCAACTTCTGCGTCATCCATCTGGTACAAATCAAGAACGGGGTACGAGCGGCCCGAGAGTTTCTCGTATTCCTTTTCAATCTCGTTGTATACATTAAGTGCACGATACAGCGCTTCTGAATGTTGATACTGAGAATTGATGAGATCGGGGTCATTCATATATGGCCCGATTGTAACCGGGTTTTCAGGATCAAGTGCATGCGGGAATCCGTTCGGCTTTGGTCCGACAAAGGATTGAACCACATCGCGGCTTGCAAAGAACTGCACACGGCGTTTTTGGTGTGAAGTAAAGAATCCATCGTATGCCACAATAACTGGCAAACGTACATCTAGATGCTCAGCAAGCCTTAAAGCCATTATGTTCATGTCGTACACCGCCTGCGGGGTACGAGCCATTAGAATGACCCAGCCGGTGTTTAGCGCGTAGTACAAATCAGAATGGTCACCGCGAATATCAAGCGGACCGCTTACGGTACGGGTAACTAGGTTAAGTACCATTGGAAAACGGGTGCCTGATTGGACAGGCAGTTCCTCAAGCATGTAGAGAAAGCCTTGGGAACTCGTCGCATTAAAAACGCGTGCGCCTGCAGCTGCCGCCCCGTAGCAAATCCCCGCTGAGCCGTGTTCGCCGTCTGCGGGAATCATAACTATGTCATGTTCGCCTCTTGCTTTCATCGCGTCCAGATATTGGGCAACCTCGGTGGAAGGCGTGATTGGGAAATAGCCCATGACGTGATAATTAATTTGTGCCGCAGCCATAGCTG
>JAKADF010000175.1 GCA_021820805.1 Bacillota bacterium | reverse complement strand
TATCATCAAGCGTCATCGCAAGCTGTAAGATGTCTTCACGGTCAAGAGGGGTTATGTATGTTGCATTCAGTAAGGAAATTAAACCACTTGTGAGCTCGTCGCCTTTTCTCTCAAACTCCTTGATTTCATTCGCGAGTGCACCAACAAGGGGCTTAGCTTTCAGTTCTCTTTCGAATACGTCAGCCGCAAGCCGAATATTATCCGAAATTTGCACTAGATAGTCGAAAAGTTGGTCATTTCGTTTTGACACGCAAATAAACCTCCCGGAAAATCATGGTGATATTATGACTTATCTCTTAGCTTAGTAAGCATATCTAAAAAATATAAAAGTTTTGTGTATGGATTATTAAGATTGTGTAAAGATATTTTTTACAATAGTTCTTAAAAAGCATTTGACTTCACTATAAAAATCGTGCTAAACTTCTTCTTGTCACCTCGCCGGGGTGGCGGAATAGGCAGACGCAGCAGACTTAAAATCTGCCGGACCAAAAGTCCGTACCGGTTCGAGTCCGGTCCTCGGCACCAAAAAAACTTTAGTATCGCGGAGTTTCAGTTTACTGAAAGCTCGGCGACTTTTCATTTTATGATATAAAAGATGGTTGCAATTTATTTGCAACCAATTGACTAGTTTTATTCAGGCCGGGAAACAGTCACCAGCCCACTCCTTTAAGAGATTAGCCACTTGCCTAAGCACCTGTTCCCGTCGATCAAGCCCCCACTCATTCGTGAAGAATCCATGAATCATACCTTCAGCGTTAAGCTCAATCACAGATACACCAGCTTGCTTTAACCGCTCGGCGTAGAGATTGCCTTCATCACGAAGCGGATCAAACTCTGCCGTTAATACAATTGCCTGTGGGAGACCTTTCAAATTTGGAGCCAAAAGCGGCGAAGCATCAGCACTTCTTCCATCTTGATTTTCATTCAAGTACTGAGACCAATACCACTCCATAGCTTTCTTTGTTAAAAAGTATCCAGAGGCATTTTCCTCATACGAGTTTGTGTCAAACGCGTGTTGTGTAACTGGATAAATCAAGAGTTGACCTAAAAGCTTATAACCATTTTCCTTCGCCTTTCTTGCCGTCACAGCAGCCAGAGTAGCTCCAGCGCTGTCTCCTGCCACCACAACACTATTCTTTGTTCCACCGATTTGATCCGCATGTTGAACAGCCCATAAAAGGGCATCATACGCATCTTCAACAGGACTTGGAAACTTGTGTTCAGGAGCGAGTCTATAATCGACAGAAACAACAATATAATTCGCGTATGTACAGATTGCCCTGCACGTGTCATCCACAGTGTTCAAATTGCCAATTACCCAACCGCCGCCATGAAAATAAACCATGATTGGGAATAATCCGTCATTTCCAGGAGTGTAAATACGGATAGGAATCTGTGTACCTGACCCTGAAATCAATTGATCTTTGACACTGCCTACAGGACGCACTTTTTGCGGATTCTTGTCTAGCAAAGCCAATCGTGCAGCCCTGGCCTCCTCGGGTGTCTGCATGTAAACTGGTTTATCGTTTTTAAGAGCCATTTCCTTCAAAAGCCGTTCTACCTGAGGATCTAGCGGCATGTTCGTCACCAACCTCCATTGTTATTTTTACTGTGTTCTTATTTATTGATTTTAAATGATCCGGCAATGTTTCCGAGCCGGGCCATTCAATTTTTGTAGAAAAAATATTACTCACTAAACGATGATAAAAACTTAACTCTGTCACCCATCGGAGGAATACTTTTATCCACAAGGGCCACTTCCAATACACTCGGTCCCTGTTTGGACAACATCATTTGTACGAGTTCGCTGTTCAAGTCTTCCATTTTTTCAACTCGAGCGCTGAAAATCCCCAAGGAAGAGGCCATTTCAGCAATATTTACAGGAACTTGTTCGAAACACGGATGAGATCTGCCATACTGCAGGTTGTGTCCATGGCATACCATACCAAGCCTGGCGTTGTTAAATACAACAAAAACGACTGGAAGATTATATTCTTTGGCCGTCAGAATTTCCATTCCATGCATAAAGAAACACCCATCTCCGGTAATGCAAACAACAGGATGATTCGAATCAGCAAGTCTTAATCCAATTGATGAACCAATTCCAATTCCCATTGGGCCAAAGTGTACATTAATATCGAAAGTATGGGACTCATAAACCCGCATGTGATGTATGACATAAGCCATAAACTCACCAATATCAACTGTATATCGAGTATCCCGAGGCAATAAATTTTGCAGTGTCCTTAAAACATTTTCAGTGTTATAACCTCCTGATATTGGCCGTTCGATAATTTCTTTTTTGGCAAAGATATCTTTTGTTCGAGCATCAATCTCCAGTTCCCGTAATTCCTTTATCATCAAACTTAAGGTCGCTTTTGCATCCCCGCAGATTGTAACATCACTATCATACACACGATTAAATACTGATTCGTCTATATCGATATGTATTAACGTTCGATTCGCGCCAAGCGCACGATTATAATTATTTGTGGCGGTTTCCCCAAGGCTTGACCCGATTATGAGAGCTGCCTCATAATTGCTATCTGTGACAAGCTCGGTACTCTCCTCATGCCCTGCAAACCCAAAGACACCTTTTAGCATTGGATGAGAATCAGGAATTAACCCTTTTGCTTGAGGAGTCGTTACGATTGGCCACGAAAGTAGTGATGCGACTTCTAATACCTCAGAAACAGCTCCTCTGGCACCTTGTCCAATGAATATAAATCCACCTTTTACTTTTCCGATTACTTGAGAAGCATGCTTAACTGCTTGTGCAGATGGCAATATACGTTCCGTAATCGGCAGAGGCGGTAATTCACCAATTGAGGTGTCAGAAAGTTGAACATTTATAGGAAGCCCGACATGAACTGGGCCAGGAACACCTGTCAGAGCAATTTCAACAGCCCGCGAAATTTCTGAAAGGACATCCTCGGAATTTTTTACAGTTACACTATACTTAGTAACTGGGTGAAAAATCATGGTTGCGTCTAGTTCTTGGGAAGCATTTAAACCAAGGGTTTGTACAGGAACGTGACCTGTCAAAAAAAGCATTGGCAGATGCTCTCGCATCGCATTTGCAGCACCTGTAACAAAATTGGTGGTTCCGGGCCCGCTGGAGCCAATGCATACGCCAAGCTTTCCAGTTTCTCTTGCGTATGCCGCAGCTATATAACTTGCACCGCCTTCGTGCTTGCTTACAATTGGCTGTATATGAGGCATATCATACAGCTCGTCAAAAATTGCATTGACCGATCCGGCTGGAATACCGAATATGTATTCAACCCCAATACTTGATAGATAATTTAAAATCACACGTGCAGTTCTCAGTTTAATCACCTTTTGTAATAGATTTTGTGCATGCCTCAGTATCATTTAGGCAATCACATTGTTCCAATTTAGGAGCAAGTTGCTCATCTCGGCAGCAGGCAACGGCCGGCTATAATAGTATCCTTGTGCCGTTTTACAACCTTCTGCTTTTAAAAAGAGCAGTTGCTCCTCGGTTTCAACTCCTTCTGCAACGGACTCTAATCCTAAGTTCTGCGCTAAAGTGATGATGGCCGAAATAATTGCGATATTTTTTTTATTCATCGGGAGACCATGTATAAACGATTGATCTATCTTCAATGAGTCTATCGGAAAGTCTTTCAAATAGCCCAAAGATGAGTAGCCTGTACCAAAATCATCTATAGAAATACGGACGCCAAGCTCTTTCAATTGATGCATCGTAGCTATCACAGACTCCGTATTTTGAAGAATAATACTTTCTGTAAGCTCAAGTTCAAGATAGTCTGGGTTTATACCTGTCTCACTCAAAGCCCTGCCCACGCTTGATACAAAATCTTTTGTAATAAATTGCCGCACTGAAATATTCACAGACAACCGTATCGGACTATTCACATTACGATTCCATCTTTTGGCCTGTGTACAAGCTGTTCTTAGTACCCAATCCCCTATTGGAACAATCAGACCTGTTTCTTCCGCAATCGGTATAAATTGTGCGGGTGGAATTAACCCTTTTTCTGGATGAACCCAACGTATTAAAGCTTCCATCCCGCAGACTTGCCCAGTAGTAAGATCAACTTGCGGTTGATAAAATAAGACGAACTTATCATTTGCTAATGCATTATGAAGGTGCCGTTCAAGGTTCACTCGCTCTTCCAGTAAACTATTCATAGCACAAGTATAAAAGCGAAAGTTATTTCCGCCTTGCTCTTTGCTCCGATACATTGCAATATCTGCACATTTAACCAAGGTTTCTGCATTATCGCCATCTGTTGGGTACATGCTGATTCCGATGCTTGGTTTAACATAAAACTCACAGTTGTCGATAATAAATGGCTTTTGTATTTCCGTGATAATTCTTTCGGCAACTTGATTTGCAACTTCATCGGAATCTATTGGTAGAATCATAGTAAACTCGTCTCCGCCTAAACGTGCAACAACATCTTTTCTTCGCACACAATTTAGGAGACGTCTTGCAACCTGTTTTAACAAGATATCGCCATTGTCATGGCCAAGCGTATCATTAATCATCTTAAATTGGTCTAAATCAATAAACATAACAGCAATTTTTTGATTAGGTTTAATCGGCGTTTCCAAAATAAGTTTTAGTTTCTCATTGAACAGAAATCGGTTTGGAAGCCCTGTTAACGCGTCGTAATACGCCTGATTTTCAATCTGTATTTCCATTTGTTTTCGGCTCGTAATATCACGAAACGTAACAACATGACCCATATTTTGATTATTTTCTTCAATCGGAGTTCTAGTTAATTCAACCGGAAATATGGTGTTGTCCTTCCTCGACAAGACGTCACAAGTCGTTGCCCTTAAATTAAAATCAGTGTCATTCAATGTAAGACCCAAGGCACTATGTAAATTCGTGGTTGTATAATGAAATATCTCATCTTCATATTTACCAATAATCTCATGTAGCGAACATCCAATCATCTGCGCTGCAGAACGATTGCAAAATGTGATTTGTCTATCTACATTGATTCCATAAATACCCTCAGCAACTGTGTTTAATATCAAATCATGCTGGTGACTAAGTTGCTTTAACTGCTGAATCACATTGTTTAATGCAACGTTTTTCTGCTTTATTTCATTCGTTCTTCTTTCTACCGTTTGCTCAAGCATTCCCATGCGAAGTAAATCCGAAAGTACCGAGGCAGTCACATTCGTGATTGACTCTGCAAGTTGTATTTCGGATGAAGTGTACTTATGAATCGCACCCAAACTTACGATTGCAACCATGCCTAACACTTTTCCTGCCGCCACAAGTGGGATTATATACAAGCTTTTTATTCCGAAACTCTCACACGCATCATGGTTAGGACGCGGGTCCTTGCTTACATCTGTAATAATCACAGATTTTCTCGTCCGGACGACATCTTGAAACACAAGGTCTTCTTCAAAATTCACCTTTAATAGAGAATGAGTTTTTTTCCAATCATCCTCAGTCCACGAGCTATTTTTACCTAATGTCATCGGATAAAAGCTGCCGTAACCATCTGACAAGTGGATACCAATGTCAGAATTATGCAGAGAACGTTCAAGATAACGGAAGCAAGTATTAAGCGTTTTTTCAACCGATGTACATAATGACAACTCACTAGTCGCATCTAACACCATCTGTTTCTGCTTAAATAGATTCGTGTTTCGAATAGCAACTGCAGCCATGTTTACATAAGCTTCTACTGATTGTATTTCGGTTAGTGCTAAATTTAATAATCTTCCTGAATTAAATAGAAATACGAGCCCAAAAAGTTCATCTTCGAACGTAATAGGTACGCCAAGCAGCGATTTTATCTGGAACATTTCTATTGGCCGCGGGTCTGGGCGATTGTCTAAAGAAGTATCAGGTATGTAAATACTTTTCTTTGTTTCAACGATTTCCTTCACTAGACTATCAGATTTTGGATCAATTACCATCTGATCCAAGGTAACACCGCGTATATTGTCTGGTTTCCCAATATTTCCTCGAAATGTCCCATCCATTTGGGGTAAATAAATCCCCACAGAATTGCAACGCACAATTTCTTCTGAGATGGCTGTTACTACATTTTCAAGAACTAATTGCAGATCTAATTTAGAATTAACAAGTTGAGTGATATGCATGAGACGATTGTACCGATCTTTATCTTGAAGCATGCAAACCCACCTTATCTATAATTTTCCATATTGTAAATATCAAATACTTGTCGCTTTATGTTATGAAACTAAGCCATATGCAAGGTAAGATGTTTGGTTTTGCCGCCCGCTGAGATAACGACTGGCCAATTTCTCCGCAGAGTGCTTGACCCAACCTTCCGTTTCTAAGTGATACCGCCGCAACTATATGCAATCTTTGGCAAAAGTCTTTTTGCCCTGCTTCGTTAATGCCAAGTATTCGGTTTAACTTTCTCTGGTGCATCAATCAGCAATATCGAACCGTTTTACTTGGTCTGTTTGGCATTGTGAATAGCGTCTATCGACTTCTTTCGACACAACCACGGTAATAAATGCCGCCGCTACTGAAACTGTTGCAGCAGGTTCAGCCGATGCCTTTGTTGAAATATTAGCATTTTCTTTTGCAACAATCGAACTAACATTAGTATGAACAACGAACACATAGGTGACAAAAAGCAATAGTTATAACGTAGTTAAAAAAGTAAACAGCCTCAGACACGAGATCCTTCCTCATGCAACCGAACGGTTGGTATCCGTTACAATACACATATTTCCCCTTTTGTTTTTTCTATATTTTAAGCCAACCGTCCGATTGGTTTTCACAATCGATATTATACTATACCTACTAACTACTTAACATTTGGAATAATTATTCGTTTATATTTATATTTCATTATGTTATGATAATTTCGTGCTTTCGACATGCACATTTTCCTCTGAGTTTCTACTTGCCGCTGCAGCCCTGCTGCAACGGCCCTTTTTTGCCTAATTAC
>JAKADF010000174.1 GCA_021820805.1 Bacillota bacterium | reverse complement strand
ACAATATTCTTGACGTGTTAAATGGAATCGACATATGGCGTGTAGTTCAGAACAGTCCATGCGGTCTGCCTTTCTTGTCTGCCGGCCAAGGGTTAACAGACATTCACAGCTTGTCACTGGACGATATGGAAGTACTCATTAGTGCATTATCGCAATTGCAAGAACAGTACGATGTAATACTTCTTGATTCTGGCGCTGGAATGGGAACCCATGTCAGCCGGTTTGTTTCTGCAGCAGATGAACTGGTTCTAGTCATAACACCTGAACCAACTTCCATTACAGATGCTTATGCTTTATTAAAGATGCTTGCCAGCCGTTCGGAGCTTCCAAAGACGCACCTTGTAGTGAATCGAGCTCCTGATATTGCTGAGGGACGGACTGCTGCAGTGAAATTGCAGATGGTTACAGAAAGATTCTTACAAATTCAAACTGATATCCTTGGGTTCATTCTAGAGGACGATGCAGTTGTTCGTTCCGTAATGCGTCAACAGCCTCTTTGCTATGCTTTCCCGAATAGCAGAGCCAGTCGATGTTATAGACAGGTCGTGCATAACTTCTCGCGTGCAGGTGAGGAGATTGCACAAAAAGAGGGAGGTCTTCGCCAGTTTTTTTCACGCTTACTTAGAAGGAATGTTGAGACTGGGGGTGGTTCCGATAACATTCATCCAGCGTGATAAAAAAAGAGCTCTCAAATCCCTTATTGTGATTGGTACATCGACCGGAGGTCCGCAAGCTCTAACGACATTATTTTCATCACTCCCTTTGATAAGTGGTGCAGCGTGCTTGATTGTTCAACATATGCCAAAAGGGTTTACAGCAAATTTGGCTAAGAGACTAAACCAACTTTCGGAGTGGAACTTAAAGGAGGCAGAAGACGGAGAGCCAATTATGGAGGGCGTTGCTTATATTGCGCCAGGTGGATTCCAATTACGATTACAAGTTATTAATAAGGATTTGACTTTATCTGTACAGGCAGACGGACCGGTTAATGGTCATCAACCGTCAGTAGATTCACTATTTTTCTCGGTAGCAGAATTGTGGCAAGGGTCAGTCATTGGTGTGATTATGACAGGCATGGGAAAAGACGGCGCAAACGGCCTTATGGAGATACGAAAAAAAGGCGGCTATACCATAGCGGAAGCAGAGGGAACCTGTGTTGTCTACGGTATGCCGAAAGCAGCTGTTTCTATGGGAGCCGCCGTACAGGTTATTTCACTTGCTGATATAGCTTCAACTATTGCAGAGAAACTAAATCATTCAGGTGAACTGAACATGTTGTCAGTCAGGAGTGATACATAGTGGAAAACCAGCAGTATTTGCAAGCATTCTTAGATGAATCAGTTGAAAATACACAAACATTAAATACACTTTGCTTAGAATTAGAACAAGGCAAAAAAGATGATGATATATTTGCTGCAATGTTTCGGGCTGCACATACGCTTAAAGGCATGAGTGCCACGATGGGCTTTACGAAAATGGCAGCCTTAACTCACAAACTGGAGGATGCGCTCGGCGTTGTCCGTGAGAGTCCCGAATTACTAACGGGCGAACTAGTAGATCAATTTTTTTTGTGCATTGATGGTTTGTCAGAAAATCTGAAGGACATTAGGTCAAATGGCGGCGAGAGTAATATAAACCATGATGAGTTGGTTCAAAAGCTGCAGTCACTTGTTTCGGTGAATTTAAAAACTGAAGAAGCTCAGGCGAAATTGAGAAAAGGAAATTCAGACGGTTCAGAGTTGGCTCTTTGCGAAAATGCTTTGAATGTGATTGAACTGTGTCAAGCATCAGGGGTTGAAACGGGGATTTTAAAAGTTGCGGTTGATCCAAATTGCGTAATGAAAGGTGTACGCAGTGTAGTTATTATGCGTACTATCGATGAGTATGCGGATTGTCTGCAATGTGATCCGGACGCAGAATCAATGGAGCAAGGATTATACGAATCAGTCATACAGTTTGTCGTAGCCTTTCAACATGGGACAAGCAATCAACTCGTAAAGGCAGTTGAAAATATTTCAGAAGTCATGCATGTTTCCTTTTCGAGTATTCATTTTAATGCGTTTCATGAAACTGCAGCAAGCAGTCCCCCAATACCCCAGAGAAATGAGCTCAAAAAGCCATCGAATAAGGTAAATGAACATCCAGAGAAAATGGATAGAACGATTCGAGTGTCTACCCACCGTCTGGATACGCTGATGAACCAATTAAGTGAACTCGTCATTGACAAAACAAGGCTAAATGCTGTTTCGAATCGGCTTGATTCTAATGAGTTAAAAGAGTTGTCCGACCATATTTCTCGAATTGCTACAGATATTCAGGCATCCGTGATGAGCCTTCGAATGGTGCAAGTTGAGTCTTTGTTTCAAAGGTTTCCAAGGATGGTTCGAGATTTATCAAAAACACTAGATAAAAAAATCCATCTAGAGATGAGTGGGCTGACAACTGAACTGGACAGGACAGTTATAGATGAAATGGGAGAGGCGCTTGTTCATTTAATACGTAATGCTGCCGATCACGGCCTTGAATCCGCAGAGGTGCGTATTCAAAATGGTAAACCCGAAGAAGGAACAATCTTCTTACGTGCATATGCATCAGGTCAACATGTATTCATTGAGGTTGCTGATGATGGTGGTGGTATCAATACAGATCAAATACTCCAAAAAGCTGTTAAGAATGGTTTGGTAACCCAGGACAAAGTATTACTTTTATCAGATAAACAGATTATGTCACTTTTGTTTGAATCCGGTTTTAGCACTGCTGAAATAGTTTCAGATATTTCTGGACGAGGTGTAGGGCTGGATGCTGTAAAACGTAAGGTAGAGTCCCTTGGCGGGACGATTGATATTGAATCTGACATTGGCAAAGGAACAACATTCCGGATTGAACTGCCATTAACACTAGCAATTATTCAATCTTTATTAGTGGAGATTGATAACGAAACTTTTGCTATACCATTATCAAGCGTTGAAGAAGTCATTATGGCAGATGATAGTGTGTTAGAACGGGTGCATGGTACAATTACGCTCAATTTGCGCGGGAAGTTGGTACCTATAATCGATGCATCTAAATGGTTATTTGGTATTCCTTCTTGTAAAGAACTGCCTTGTAACCTCGTGGTATGTATTGAGGGGACAAAACGTATCGCGATAGGAGTAGACAGCTTCCATGGACAGCAGGAAATTGTTAATAAGTCGTTAGGATCTTACCTTAGCAATGTGCGAGAGTTTTCTGGCGCCACGATTCTTGGGGACGGAAGTATCGCGCTTATTCTGAATGTGCATGAGTGGATAAATCTATAAATTCGCTAGTTGAATAAACGATATAAAAAAGTTGGAGGCAATGAACATGGGAGAAAAACAAGTAATTGTGATGGCTATTGGAAGTGAACGATATGGTGTCGATGTAAATCAAGTGCAATCCATAGAGAAAGTAATGCCAATTACACGTGTACCAAGGACTTTACCCTTTATCAAAGGGGTTATAAATCTACGCGGGGTTGTAACGCCAGTTATTGATCTTCGTGAACGTTTCGCCTTTGAAGAGACTGTCCTAACTGACGATACACGTATTACAGTTGTTCAGACAGCAGATATGACAGTGGGAATGCTTGTTGATGCCGTTACGGACGTAATAACGATTCAGGAGGATTCAATTGAGCCGCCACCGTCAATTGTTGGCGGCATTCAGGCTGTGTATCTTAGCGGGATTGCACGGGTGAACGGTGAACTTATCGTTTTGTTGAACTTAAATCGTGTTCTGTCGGCTGTAGAAGAGAAGCAATTAAAAGAGGTGGAAAAGAGCGTGCGTGGATGACAGGCTGGCAGTTGAATGATGTTGAAAAGGACGTATTAAGCGAACTTGGAAATATTGGTGCAGGTCATGCTGCAACCGCTTTATCCGTTTTATTGCAACAGAAAGTTCGGATGTCTGTTACTGCTGCCCGAATTTGTACTTTTGATGAAATTGCGGATGTTGTTGGCGGTGCTGAGCAATTAGTAGTTGGTGTGTTTTTGAGAATGAATGGCGACATTTCTGGAAATATGTTTTTGTTATTTTCATTAGAAAGCGCAAAGGAACTTCTACAAAAACTTTTGCCGGGTAAAGACGAATTTGACGATTTTACAGATATTGAAATATCTGCTCTTGGCGAGGTCGGTAATATTCTTGGTGGAGCCTATTTAAATGCAATCAGTGATTTGGTTTTGTTAAACATGAATCAAACTGTTCCTGCTGTTGCAGTTGATATGGCGGGTGCCATTTTAGATATTGGTATATTGATGTCAGGACAAACTTCTGATTCTGCAATCTTGATAGATACATCCATTTTTCAGGGTGACAAGAGTATTGATGGTCACTTTTTTATGTTGCCAGACCCTGAGTCTACCGCTCCGCTCTTACGAGCTCTGGGGTGTTGACGATGGAAAATCACGGTCAGAATGGGAATGTAATCAGAGTAGGCATTGCAGAGGGGGCGGTTGTCCAGGTACCTTGGAGAATACGGACAACCGGGCTTGGCTCTTGCGTTGGGGTTGTTTTATTTGACAGGCAGTCGGGTTATTCAGGCATGGTTCATGTTATGTTGCCTTCTGCTCCTGATTCTCAATTATCAATTCCATGTAAGTATGCAGACACAGCAATATCATGGCTCATTGGAGCACTTCTTGCACGAGGTTGTGTTAAGGCACACCTAAAAGCAAAATTGGCTGGTGGGGCGCAAATGTTTGCTGCGTCCATTAAATCAGACTTAATGCGGGTTGGCCCTCGTAATATTGAAGCTGTACAACGGGAACTTGAAATTGCCAGGATACCCATTTTAGCGCAGGATGTAGGTGGAAGCGTAGGACGTACGATTGAGTTTGACCCGGTCACCGGGGCATTGGAAATCCGAACTGCACTTCATGGCATATCTGTTATATAAATCAGTTTTATAACATTTCTCTGCTAAGCAGAATTAAGACTTGGGGGCTTTAAAAAGTGGTCCTTAGTATCATTATGGGGCTTGTATGCATTGCTTTAATTGTTCTTTTATACATATTCTCTGGTGGGTGGAAAACATATGGGGGAGTTTCCGGCTTGTGGAAGTGGTTATCACAAGGAGGGCTCTCCAATCCGAGTATTCATAAAAAGCAAAACCTGTCGAGCGGTAAGTATCGTTCTGACGATGTAGCAGATGTGTTAGAAGACATTTATCGAGAATTCACTGAAAGGGTAAATATGCAGAATGAAGAACTAAAAAAAATGAATGAATCATTATTGTTAATGAGAAGTATGGTGGTATCTATTGAAGAACGCATTACAATTCTGGAAAATGCGAACAATGGGAAACCTTTGATTATAAACTCTGCTTTAGAAGATCATAACTTAATTGCTTTAGAGCAGCTGCAGCTTGAAGATGAACCTGTTTACTTTAAGATATTGGACGAGCTTCGCAAAGGGTCAAGTGTCGAGCAAGTTGCAATGCAACTTGGGATTCCTGTTTTGGAGGTTGAAAAAGTTTTACGTTTAATGGACACTCCTAGTTCGTAACATTCCTTTTGCACATTTTCTTGATTGTATTAAAACCGTATGATATATTAGTGAGCAGTGTGAAGACTCATTGATAAATGGAGAACACACGCTTGCTGATGTTCAATCGGTGCTTGCTTGTGCAAGTGGTTGAACAGTGGACGCGAGCGGAGGAAAAACCACAGAGGGGAAGAGATTTAGTGGCAATTATTTCTATGAAGCAATTGCTTGAAGCTGGTGTTCATTTTGGTCACCAAACACGTCGCTGGAATCCGAAAATGTCAAAATACATTTTCACAGAAAGAAACGGTATTTATATTATCGACCTTCAAAAAACAGTCCGTAAGGTTGAAGAGGCATATAATTTTGTTCGGGAATTGTCTGCCGCTGGAGAAACAATCTTATTTGTTGGAACAAAGAAACAAGCACAGGAAGCTGTAAAAGAAGAAGCAGAACGTTCTGGTATGTACTATGTGAACCAACGTTGGCTTGGTGGAACTTTAACAAACTTTAATACGATTCAAAAACGGATTAACCGTTTGTTGTCGCTTCAGAAAATGGAAGAAGATGGTACCTTCTCGGTGCTTCCTAAAAAAGAAGTTATCATTCTCAAGAAGGAAATGGAACGGCTTGAGAAATTCTTGGGCGGTATTAAAGGTATGACAAAAATGCCTGGTGCAATGTTTATTATTGACCCTCGCAAAGAACGAATTGCTGTTGCAGAAGCTCATAAGTTAGGAATTCCGATTGTTGCAATTGTTGATACAAACTGCGATCCGGATGAAATTGATTATGTAATCCCTGGTAATGATGATGCAATCCGTGCGGTAAAACTTCTTACTGCAAAGATGGCAGATGCGGTACTCGAAGGTGCGCAAGGCGAAGAAACTACTGCGTGATACGAGGCATGGGGGTGGCGGGAGCTTCATAGCCTCGTCACCTTTTTTGCGCCTTTTGACATAAGAGTAGATTAATATTTTGAAACAGCACAAAAACAGGAGGATATGGCATGGAAATTACAGCATCTTTGGTCAAGGAGTTACGTGAAAAAACTGGTGCAGGAATGATGGATTGCAAGCGTGCGTTAACGGAAGCAAACGGTGACATTGAGCGTGCAAGTGAAGTTTTACGTGAAAAAGGACTTGCTTCTGCTGCTAAAAAATCCGGGCGGATTGCTGCGGAAGGTATAGTGGAATCATACATACACGGCGGCGGCCGGATTGGTGTACTTGTAGAAGTGAATTGCGAAACGGATTTTGTTGCAAAGAACGAGGATTTTAAGAGCTTTGTGAAAGATATTGCTATGCAAATTGCAGCTTCAAATCCCCAGTACGTAAGACGAGAAGAAGTGCCTGAAGAAATTATTGCGAAAGAGCGTGAAATCGTACGGGCTCAAACCTTGAATGAGGGGAAACCTGAAAAGATTGTTGACAAGATTGTCGATGGGCGTA
>JAKADF010000173.1 GCA_021820805.1 Bacillota bacterium | reverse complement strand
AAATTCCGGCCTACTTTGTACCATCTGATTCAATGCTTGAAATGTTTCCTGCCCATGGGCAATCAATATTTTGGGCTGATAAGCAAGCAATACCCTTACAAATACATCCTTTCCACGCTCTATGACTTCCTTAGGTTCGGACCGTAACTCTTTGGGTTTTTGACTTGGGTACGAAATGACATTCGTTTCAGCAATTTCAACACCGTATCTGTTTCGGATCCAATTTCCAAGACCATTGATTCCGATTCTGGTCTGTGACAACGTTGTCTTCTTCCTTTGTTTTCGTAAATTCTTATAGTAAGCAATGAATTCCTCATAATTTATAATCAGATTTGTATAAGTATCAAGATCCATTTTCGTTGGATAAATTGGTGTTGCAGGGTTTATGCCAACAATAAAAATCGGGATTTGTGCCGATATATTTTGACATAAAAGTGGGCGATAATACGGCTTCTCATCCAAAACCGGCTTACATAATTGTTTTAGTTCCTCAAAATCTAACATAGTTTTACCCCTTTCCTATCAACAAACGATTTATTCTGCGCACAATGAAATTGAGAGTTACAGCGTATCGTAATCAATCGAATATTCCTGCTCAATAACACAAAGCTTTGAACCATCGGGTTTTGTACGCATATTCATATAGACGGGTGTTTTGTTATCAAGCAAGAACGAGACGGGGATTGCCACGTTCTCATTTTGGAAAATCCCGATATTCCCGCACCAATCTTCTATGAAATCTGCAACGACCAATTGTCCATTTGAGACCACAATATCCGTCCTGCGATTAAACTCGATAAACGGGACAGAGTTCACTCGCTCGCCATTGAAAAAAATGATTGCTTCGCAAGGCGGTTCAAACGTTACATCTTTCGCGTCTGCAGAATTCACGATGTAATCATAGCTTTGAAATACATCATTCACTTCAATGAAATCTGTTACGCTAAACGTTAGTATTTGGTGACCTTTTGCATAGACAACGAGCGGACAACCCTTGAAAAGTAAGCCGGCTACGATTGCAGTCGCATTTGGAATTTCAGTTATCAGTTCCACGATGCTTGAATCGGAGAAATATACATCCTTCTCGGAAAGCCAGTTCCCAATTGTTGAAAGAGTAAAATGGCTTTTGAAAAACTGCACCGCGACCAGCCTCAAATGGTCATGCTCCTCTAAAATAGCTGCAAAGACGTCCGCAATTTGTACGGAGTGAACATGAAACTTGTCATATTTCTCCTCGTAATTGTCAACCAGACAGTACTCGTAATAATCGTCATATTCACGGCAGTGTTCCTCCACAAGCTTCTTTTGCGCATCCTTTTTAAGCTTGTCGAATTCAATAATCACTTTGCATGCCTCCTTTGCAAAAGTGGAATAAGTAACTTATCGACCATATTCTTTCCATTTAGCATGTCGAGCCATTTTTTCGGGATCCCGTTAATCCCATCCCGAATTCCCGCAAGTCCGCCCGCCACAGCTGCATTTGTATCTGTGTCGTTCCCATACTGAATCGCAGATTTTACAACATCTTCATACGTTTTCTCCCGAAGAACGAATCTCGCACAGTGGAGTGTTGATACTACGTATCCGCCTCCATCGGAATGGGGGGCATCGTCTGGGCGGACTGTTGCCTCAAGATCTCTTCGATACTCAGAATCCTCACCGTAATGTTTCCGCAATGATGATACCGCTAAGTTGTAGGCTGTTTCCGTATCCTGACCTTCAAGCAATCGGCGTGCCCACAGACAATACAAGGCACAGCAAATCTGATTTGTGATATGTCCATGCGTCGGGAGGGACTGGCGGTGTGCAGCTTCGACGAGTTCTAAATCGGATCCTATATGCCACAAGGTAAGTGGCAACACTCGCATCAGTGCGCCATTTCCCTTGCCGTTCGGATGTACAAAGCCAGCTCTCGTCGGTGGATCACCATGTTTCAATCGTTGAATTGCATCCCTTGTTTGATTCCCTACGTCAAACATCTTGCCGTCCGGTGTCCATAGCCCTTTGTCGTACCAGCGAATCAGGCGGCTCGAAAAATCATCTAGGCTTAGTTCTCCACATTCGAGAAGTGAATCGAGCAAACATAGAGCTTGTGAACCATCATCTGACCACGTGCCTGGTTGAACCCACGCATGCGCCCGGTCGTACCCCACGGGCGGAACCATGTCAATCTTGTTTCTTGATGGAATCTTGGACTTTGGGCGAAACTCATACGGTACACCAAGCGCATCTCCAACAAGCAATCCGAATAGTCCACCACGAATCTTCTCCGATATATTGACCATCCCAATCCCTCCTGTGCTTTATTGACAATAATGTACTCCTTCATTTTATTTACGTCAATATGTAAATTTCATTTCGACTAATTATTTTTGACTATATCATTATGATTGATTTGAATGAAGCCCTTTGTTATATTCAATGTGACGTTTTGACACTGGAGGACAAAACTATGGCTGATGAGTCGAACACAAATCGTGAAGAATTTCCTTCCCTACGCGGCTTGCCTGTGGATATATGCATATTTACCGTTAAGACTGAAAAACGTTCGGATTTAGATGAAAGTGTCGATAGACGAACACTTAAATCCTATCCCAAACGGTGGCTTGAGCTTGTACTCGTTGAGCGAACGGATGAGCCTTTTCAACATTTTTGGGCTTTGCCTGGCGGCTTTACAAAAATTGAAACAGAAACTCTTGACGAGGCCGTAATACGGGAATTAAAAGAAGAGACCAACCTTGATGCGGTAATCGAGGCCGACGGAGAAAAACAGAAACACGGCATTTACCTTAAGCAACTAAAGGCGTATTTCCATCCAAAGCGAGATCCAAGAGGATTTACCCCGACAGTCGCATTTGTGGCGCTTGTAAATGAACAGCTTCTTAAACAAATGCAAGCTGGTGGAGATGCAAAAAAGGTCCAATTATTCCGGGTTTCCATGAGAGAGCAGGAACTTTATTACGAATCAGAAGATGGAACGGAGATTGTGGACAAGTCGAGGCTAGCTTTTGACCATGCCGATATCATCAGCGACGCACTTAAATTTATTCAATCCGAAATGATGACAACAGCGATTGCTAAAACCTTACTGCCAGACGAATTTACAATCGCTGAATTGCACCAGGTCATCTCGACCGTTGTACCTTCTTATATAGCTTCAGCTACTAACTTTGCGAGGGATCTTTTGAAAACAAAGACACGAGAAGGCATGCTGGTAGAAGTGTTCAATGAAGATGGAACACCAAAAAAATCAACGCAATACTCAGCACGACCAGCTCAATTGTACAGATTTCGTGAGGATTTCGATGCACGAGTTTCTATTTACCCAAGGTTCTGAGTTCATTAGTTATCAGGATTCGTTTTCTGGCAGATTAAAAATTGGATAGAAAAAAGCTTCTAATCTACCTGTCACTCTATTTTATAACTCTTAATATCCCAACAGAATTGCATTTCATCTTTCCGCAAGCTTTTTTACATCCTCAATACTCGCGAAACCCCTTCATCAGCTTCCTTTAATGCTTGCCTAATCTCGTCCCTTTGCCACGCATCTAATTCGGAATTTCCAACGCGACCTTCGATGATGGAGTGAATGGCATCAAACACCAGAGGTAATTTCGTCGGATCCTTGGTATCGTCAATCATCCTGTGTAGGGTGTCTTTGTCTACAGCCCGCAAGACTATCACCTCTATTTAACAGTCCGCACTATAGATATTCCAGACCATGTTCAAAATTGCAGCGACAGCAACTCTTCACGAAATGCCGGTTTGCGTGGATACGTCTCTAGCAACTCCTGAGTAATCTTCCGTGCCTCATTTCTGCCACCCGCTTTATAAAGCATTATAATGATACGACACACACCACGGTACGCGGATCTGTTGCTAGATCGTTCTGCAGATTCGCGAATATGCGACAAAAACAGTGCTGTCACCTCCGCCAGATGCTGTGGAACCAAGTGTCTGTAATATTGTTCAATGCGGGATGGTTCACGAGATACGTATTTTAAAAGGCGGCTGGTATCTTGCTCAGATATCAGAATCTGCGTGTAAACGGTCCCCCCGGTTCCGCGCTCGTCGAACTTTCGCATCAAGGATTCGTAGATGGGCGACCATTCGGAAGAAGCATATGTTTCCTTAACCAACAGATAGAATGTGTAATCCCCGTCAAGCACGAGTTCCAAACCAAGGCTGCGCTGATGCTCTAACTGACCGCTACGACTGTACGCCTCAAAACGTAACTTTCTCCATTCACTAACCAGACCGCGGTAACCTGACTGTTTGGCCCAATCTTCTCCTTCTTTTGCTAAATGAATTGCTTCATCGTATTGCTCATGCTCCAGGGTCCTACGAATAGCAAGACTCCGCATTTCTGGAATATGGAGGTGGCTGAGTACAAAATCTGCCGCTTGCACCTCGCCATCGCACTCTAGAATCATCTTGTATCTCATTTTCGCGATCCGCTTCTCATCATACTCTCTACCCCACGCCGTATGTCCGGTGTGACTGGTAACGCGATCGACATATTCTTCCCATACACAGAGTCTTTCCGGAGTAGTCGTTAACTCGGCGGCACATTGAATCAGATCTAGTCGCCAATCCGACCATCCGTCAAGTTGGGGCAGTTGGGATTCCTGCAGTAGCAATTGAAACACCCTGTCTATATCCGCCGTGTCCAAATGTTTGACAGCCATCACGACGGAAAAGATGTGCTCCATTGATTCGGTGATAACCATGCCAATTGATCCATCCGAATCATCGGCCCTCTCAATCAAGCTCAGCATTTCCTCTAAAATACAAAACGAAATTCGCAGCGAACGAACATAATCCTCATCCTCTAAAGCGCGTTGTGCGCGCTCAATAATATGATACGCACCATCCACAGCCTGACTAGCGTTCCGGTACGAAACAAAACCGTCCCTGTCTGCATACCCGTCAATGTAGGAACAAATGTATTCACGACAGTCCCCAACTTCCGCTTCTATGTCATTCGTTGAAACAGAGAGACGTATCCGCCGCTCCACCAGTGGAAAGCCCGAAGCCAAGGAGAGTAGCAAATCTATCAAGGATGCCTTCGTTTGGCTTTCCAGCAGGGATTGTAGATTAGCTCCAGACTTCTGCGTTGTATCCGCGCTATATGTGGCTTGATTCATATCCATCTCTGTGAACTCTGGCTGAGTTCGTAGAGATGCTCCCGAAACCATCAACAGAACAGCAGCTTCGTGCTTACAGACAGGGCCGTAGTCATAAGGACAGTCACATCGGAGTTCAAAAATTTCACCCTCATCACCTATTTCGAACTCGACATGATAAAGCTCCTGTCCCTTTACAACCGCGTGATAGACTCTTTTATCGCTTTCTTCCAGCGACTGAACGCGACCTTCAAGCAGATAGTCGCGACCTCTCTCCAGAACAACAGGGTCGATTTCATACATCATTGTCGATAGTTCCAGCTTCTGTCTACCCCCTCATGTTCTAGAATCGTTAGGAATCCCATCTCTTAGTATACAATTGATTTCACACAATCTTTTCTATGTATCTTTGACTACAGGCTATTGAGACGAATCTTACTGTTAATCTCTTCAACTTGGAAAGCGCAAAAATTGGGGGCACTGATAATTACGAGATTCGATCCGCTGAAATGTGCCTGTAAGCCGAAGGACAGGGGGTGATTAGCCAATGATAGAGCAACGGGATCCGGCAGGAAGTAAATGAATCGTCATGGGACTTGAGATAACTTTTGTTAACGAATATTTCGAGACTTTACAGTGCAATTTTAAGCTACTATCCTTTTCAGCCGAGCTTACTATGCAAGAAAAACATTTTCATTGTGCCAAAGTAAATAGTCCTTAGATGGTTGATCTCCTACAGTTTCCGGAAGTACAGACAGGGGCTTCCCATGTAATGCGTAGTATTCCCGACCATTACCATAGTCCTCTTTAATATGGCGGCTAACCTCAATTCGAAATTCCTCATTCACTGTTAGATAACCGCGATCAAACAGTGTATGGATATCCTGCCTCAATAACAAGCCATTCGAAACAGCGTGTGGTCCATCTTGTGCATAAGGACGAATATGCGCTGCATCCAAAACTGGTAGAGTCTTCTCCCCAGTTACCGCGCACCGCCGATGGTAGGCCTCTGTGACCATAACACGAAACGCACCCTGGCCCAATCTTGGAGTTATGACCTGTTCTGCTCCGTACCTAGGTGCTGGAGAACCATCACGAACAACATTACCAGCCAAATCACCCCAATGTTGGCCCTGTAGACATGCTCGTACTTTGGCATAAAGTGAAGCGCCAATTGGAGTAGCGATATCGTATGATTTACCTTGAACGATGTTGGGTTTCCAGTCATCAGGAACTAAAACCCATTCATCTTCAGAAAAGAAAAATGGTGACGAAAGCACAATGCACCCGATGGTTGGATCCGGAACTGTCTTAACATCTGTCCTGCGATAACTATGAATACTCTGTCGAAACGAAGCGAAGTCCGGCATTCCATTATTCTCTCGAAACGCATCCCAGGCTAGAGAAACTGGCAGAAAAGTGTGGCGCACAAAGAATGCACCACCTACAATACGGTTAATTGGGCTATGCAGTTTGAATAGGAACAACTCACCAGGTAATAAAGCCTTAAACACTTGTCTACCACCAGGTTGCCAGAAATTAACCTCTTCTGGTTTCAACTTTGCGAGAAATTGATACCACTTAGTATCCGTTACCCCAACATACATTCGCATGGTTTTCGCCCCGTATGTGTTTGTCAACCGAAAAGTTGACCAGGTTGCTAACCAAAAACTTGACCACCCCAGGACAAAAGAAATGCTAGCCTTCACGGTTCTTAAAGCCAGCATTTCTATATCAAATATTAAAGTTTTAGAATGGGAGGGCGTCCTCTAATTCATCTCTGTTCGTAGGAGTTTCTTCGTTTAATCGTTCAAGTTCCATGTTTTGTATGGCTGC
>JAKADF010000172.1 GCA_021820805.1 Bacillota bacterium | reverse complement strand
TCGTCTTTTCTGACCGCCGCCCGACAGCAAAACTATTTTCACACATCCCACTTCCTAGAACCGATTTACGAACATGAATTTACAAGTCTATTATACATAATCTGTTTAATGAAAAGGCTCAGGAAGAAGGACTATTTTAAGATGCTGTGCCTCTAAACCGCTCAAAATTTCCGGCAAAGCTTGAAGTGTCATTTGTTTATCATGCAAATCAAAAACGCCCCCAGATGGGTTATCGTCAAGAATTGCGTTTACAATCTGTTTAGGAGTCTTTGCAGCCCAATCCTTAGGATCACGATTCCAAAGTGCCAGCGCCATATGATCGTTCGCTAAAATATCAAGTGTATTGTGGTTCATTAATTCATACGGGGGTCGGAATAAAGTTATAGGCAAAGGGTCGTATAATGCAATATCATTCTTACATTCCTCGATTTCTTGTGCCTGGGCAGCTTTTGACAGGTGGGTTAACTCGGGATGGTCTTCCGTATGGTCTCCAATTTCCTCACCGCTTTGCACAGCCATGCGTACTGCGTCTGGAAACTGCTTTACCTCACTCCCTACAAAAAAGAACGTTGCTTTCACGTGAAATTCGTTTAAAACCGAAATAATCTGTTCTGTGTACGGAGACGGTCCATCATCGATTGTGAGAGCAACCTCACCTGCAGGTACGCTAAAAATCTCCGGAACAAAATGTGCATTTTGTGTTGACTGACCAACTTTTCTATTATCGGTACTCAAAGCTTTAGAAGGTTCGGTACTAGTACTAGTGCTAGTGTTAGTGTCAGTAACATTGTCGGTGCTGTTATTTGCATCCCCAGTGTTTGCAAGACTAGAACTTACTGTGTCGGCATTACTTGATGCATTCAAATCGTTTGATACTACTCCTACATCCGTTTTACTTGACGCGGTGGAGACAGCCGACCCTTTATTTGTCTCTCCATTATTTTCTGTCGATGCTGACTTTCTTGATATGGTTAAATTTGTATTTCCATTATTTTGGTGTGCTGTATGGGAGGACGCGTTTTTGGTGTTAGTTATAGATTCATTTGACGATCCGCTTGTCTTATCCATTTTAAACGTACTCTGTTCTTTATGAGTAACTCCGCAGCCACCGATTGTACTACGCGATAACAGGGCAATAAGTGCAGTACCGATAGACCGTTTCCCCATAGGCTCTGACTCCTTTTCCCACATTACAACACTGTAAACATGTCTAATTTTGCTGTCGATATCTTTAGTATTTTGACGTAACTGTGCGAACAAAAGTTACATCATTATCTTATGAATATCGATAGAGTAAATGGAAAAGGTAGTCCCCGTTATTGAAAAGTTTATTTTAATCCCGTAATTCCCTTTAGGAACGTGTATGCTCGTCTCGGCACTTGCGTTCGTAAGTTTATCACCCAAAACACGCAAAGAAATATTAAATTTACTTAAATAGGTTATGTCATTTGCTTGTACGTTAAAAAACGGATCAGATGAAATTTCTGCATTCAACCATTCTGTTGTTTTCTTATAGTCGGTCATCTCCCCAAGGATTTGATTTAAATCCGCACTATTTTTGTTCTGTGATGCACGTACATAGGAAAGATATAATTGCAAAATCGCATAAACAGCTGATAAAGGGGCATTGCTTTGTGTAAAAGACATACTTGGCTTTCCATCGTACTTAAGGGAACCCATAGGCAAACGATTTTCAAGCAACGTAACTCCCTCGTCAAGTACATTTTTCGGAACGTTTGCAACATATTGAACCGTATTTGGTACTGACAAATTCGACCCGCTGTGTGTTTGCGAAACAGACGCTAAAACGCCTGTAACTAAATAACGTTTTGAAGTAAGATACAATGCATCAAGAGGATAGCAAGCTTCAAGCACAATTGTTTGTTTCGCCGTATTATCTACTTTATCCCCAGCGGTAACAACGCGAGCTCCAGTCACAGAATAGGTATACTCAGCTTTTTTCGTTTGAAGAACAATCGAATCTCCTGGTTTTAGTTCATCCACATGGCGAAACCACGTTGCATTATGTGCAGCAATTACACACGTGCCAGGAAACCCTGGTTGTGCACTTTCGGTTAAATGGCCAACGCCGACATTTAAAGAATTACTGCTTGTACCTTCTAATAGAGGAGCTGTCAGATTAAGCTTGGAGATACGGACCAACCCTAAAATAGATCTGTTATCCAAATTTTGCAGGGTACTTGTTTGACCAGTTATGACCGGCAACAGTGGGAAACTCGTAATGACATCATTCGGCTTTTGCAAAGAGGCTGCGTCTGACCCTTCACTTAAAGCTTTTGTCGCTTGATGAATGAGATTTCCCCCTACAGTTTTTGAATGCCAATAAAAATATGGGATTTGCGCACCCACAACTAAACCTAGTGTGCAAAGTCCCATACCGCAAAGCCGCAAAACACGTCTTTTGTCCACTAATGAACGCCCCCGGTTACATTTCCCGCTTACGACACGAACCGTAGATTAGGCCGCCTCCGAGACCAATAAGCACAAATGCAATTGCAGCGTCTGTCAATGCAGGAAAGCCTGTCTCTGGCATTGTAGCACCTGCAACAGCTGATACAGTTGGTTCGACAACAACAAAATCGCCTTCTGTGACCGATGGAATCACTGCTTGACCCGATCTAACCTTAGCGCTTGGAACAAGAGAAAACTTATTTCCTGTAACCTGATAAACGGCGGATCCCGATGTGATTCCCTGGTTCTTAATTGTTAGAGTATAAGGCTTAGAAAGGGTAACACCTTCCATGAAATGAACTGACCCCTCCGCAACAACTTTCTCATTCCCCGGCACAATCGAAGATAAACCTGAAAGTGCAGTGCTCGTTGCAGAGACTTCTGAAGCGGTGCCAAGTGCACTTTGCGGTAAAGTGAGGGTGTCTGTCGAGTCAAGTAGTTTCGCAGATATAGTGCCTCCCTCTGGTGTCATATAACCTGCCATTTCAGCTGTTATTACATTAGACCTTGTTTTAAGAGTGGAAACCTCTTGCGTGAGAGCCTCATCGCCAAGTTTTGCAAGCTCCTCTTGGCCAAGAATAGTCGGATGAATATCCCCTTTAGACACTTGCACAAATGTCAATTGATTGTGGTCAAATCCTTTATGTGCATCAACTACGAATACATTTTTTGTTGAATTTGCAACCTGTCCAATTCCCTGATTTACAGCGGATTGAAATAACTCCCCCGCAGCATGAATCCCAGAAGCATCTGGGAACGGATTATATAAATTGTAAAGCAAGATTGGAGCCTTTGTTTGGCTGCGAATATCGGATACAATTGTGCCTATGTTTTTCGTGATTTGTGCTATCCCTGTTGCAAACGCTTGTTTCTCTGCTTCAGTTGGAGAAACTGGTGTTGTTGACGCTGCTTGGCTTAGCAGGCCCTCATTTTCTGCAATATGAATTAAATCATTGCTGCCAATATCGAGTGATATTGCGCTTGCGTTTCGAACTGCACGTATATAGTCCGGAGTTTGTAATGCATGAAGTAAATCATTTGTTGTCCAACCAGGTACAGCAAGGTCAGAAACTGATAGATGATTCGCTTGACCAATTAATTGGGGAAACGCAAACTCTGACGGTACCGTGTTGCCGTTTGTATCTTGAAGGTTGTATCCAAACGTAATAGAATCTCCAAGTGCGACAAATGATCCAGTAGATTTGGCCGGCGAACTGGCCGCATATGCGCTTACTGTCGTGCCAAACCAAGCGGCAGAAAGTGTGCACATTACTGCAATCCCCTGTTTGAATGTTCTGTACAATCCTTTACTCATATTACTCCCCCATAACCCTAGAATGAACAAAATATTTTAGGCCGTACTTTAGTCTATGCTATCAACTATTTTATCATATTAAAGATGGTAGAACGAATAGGAAATAAGCCGCCGATGCGCCTATAATTGGCGCTGCCGGCGGCTTATTTTGGGAAATTACAATCCTGATTAAGAAAGCGCCGCTTCAACCTCTTCAGTTGAACGGATTCGGCCTATACGAGGGAATATATACTTAAGCTCGTAATCATGTTGCTCTTTTGATAGAGCTGTCATTGCATCTTCTGCAAAGACTTGATTGTAGCCCAGTTGATACGCCTCACGAGCAGTCATCCCTACACCTATGTTGGTTGCAATGCCGCACAGAACAATTGTATCAATGTGACGTCTGCGCAATTGCAAATCTAAATCAGTGCCGTAAAATGCACCCCATTGGTGTTTTGTAACAACATGATCTTCTGGCATTTGCCCAAGTTCTGGGGCAAAACCTGAAAAATCAGGTGTTATATTTCTGTTTGAAGCAGCAGGATTATCAGTAATTGGAGAAAGCATATCCTTGCCATCCTTGGTCTCAACATGGACCAGTGTAATAAATGCCCCTGCTTTTCGAAACGCTTCAATAAGCTTCGCAGTTTTGCGAACAACATCATTTCCGCTGTATGGTGCACATGGGAGTCCTACAATACCTTTCTGTAAGTCAATAACCACTAGAGCAGTTTTTGACGGAGCCAGCGATATTTTGTTCATTCCTCACACACCTTTTTTGTGACTTTTTTCTAAGAACCTGTATTCATCTTACCGATTTTCATCGGAAAACAAAAAATTTACAGCAAAAAAGCGAGCCCGCTGACTCGCTTAAACTACACCATCCAGTATGAATATAGAAACTTAGGTTAAGATACAGATGCTGCTGGTTTTCGTACAGTTCCGCATAGTTTGCGGTATTGGACATACATAGCAACACGCCATGGAATAATCATTCCATAAGCTAAAATAAAAAACAAAGAACCGGTTTGATACAAGTCAACATACTGTTCAACAAAGCTGTGCAAAACCATTCTCAGAACAACGAGGATTAACAGCATAATCACAAACCACTTAGAGCGCTTTAAGTAAACCTCACCATGTGAGAGATACATCTTAGAAGTCAATATTAATGGATAACTAAGCAAACAGCCCACCATAAAAGCGAGGAATGCGTAATCGAGCGAATCATGTGTTCTAGGCGAGAAGAACATGAAGAAACCGGTACTCATCGCGAGCGGCGGAATTAAAATCTTTTTCGCGTTCGTAGGCTTTCCGCTGGCCTTCAGTCGGACAACGATAATGGCCAAAGCAAAAACAACCATCATCACACTGCTTAACAATTCCAAAGTTGCCGTGGACATTTTCCTATCCTGCCTTTCTTCAAAAATGCATATCGCCACAGAAGAAAGTATACCACCGAAAAAGACATAGTCACTGACCAAATACCGACAAAAAGGTGTCAACGCTTGTCGTCATACATAATCTGGATGTTAATCGCGTTCTTCGAATTCCCAATAAACATGAGAAAAAAGGCTGTCCTCTAAGTAATTTTACTCGTGAACAGCAAAGCCTATTCAATTTTCTTGTGAGTTTCAATTTACTGCGTTGCGAAACGCGCCTTGTGCAGCAGGAGTGTTCGTCGATGCTGCGTTATTTACCGTTTGTCGTTGTCGTAGTACCTGTTGTGCCTGACGTCCCTGTTGAATTACTGGTCGTTGAACTATTACTAAATAAGCTGTTGTTCGTAAACCCTGGGTCAATGACGGTTCCATCCATACCTTTTAAAGCTGTTTGTGAGACAGGATATATTTCGTCAACCTGCCAAAGTGCAGATGCGGCGTCTTTTGTTACAATCCAATCGTTAACTTGTGTGATGGTTTGCGTACTGTTATTTGAAAAGGTATACGTGTCAGTTTCACTAGCTTCAATCACAAGCTTTGATGGACTGTATTCGCCTTCTTGCGTAATTTTGAAAGAGGAATTATTAAACGATTCTTTTGTTACGTTTTCTTTAGCAGCCCACTGTGCAAAGGTTTGACTCTTAAATGCCTGTTCTGTTTCGCTTACTAAATTACTTGTAACAAATCCACTTTGGTACAAATCATTCGTAAATTGAACTGGGTCATCAGTGGCATTTAATTCAGTTGTATACTGGTCTACCAATTGAATAATGTCTTCCGGTGCGTAATCAGTTAAGTTGTTGTAAGTCTCCATATCCCATTTTGAACCATCCCACGTCGGTGCAACGCCGATGGTTTGCAAAATCTGCATCACATACCAAACGGGCATAAACATCGTTTGTTTTTTCGATGCAGGATCAATATCTGAAATCCCGATAACCCTTTTCGCGAGCTTACTATTGATATAAATGTTCATGGAACCAGAACCGACACTGAAGCCTGTCAGGTCTGGCTGCTCTGAGCCCGGTGTTGTAATGTGCCAGTTGACTCCATCCCATTCACTCTGTATACCTAAGTGCTTAAGCGCGGACATCACATACCAAATTGGCATATATGCTGTGTTATTGAAGGTAAATCCAGAAGGCTTTGATACAGATTGCCCGTTTAAATCTATCTCCTTCTGGGACAACTGATGGCGAACAGAAGCAAAAGCTGAGATTGGATATGCCATAGCTAACGTAGAAGCAGTTGCCGCCGCACCAATGATACTTATCATTTTAATCACTAAGTTTTCCGCCTCTGCAATGTGTGTTTTTATAAATACAAACATAACATTCCATGAGGCCTATGGTCACTATGAAAAGTATGACAACATGTTATACCAACGTATTTTAGTTTCTTGTCAATTTGATATTCATTGCA
Source organism: Bacillota bacterium (assembly GCA_021820805.1). Next base: position 337 of record JAKADF010000172.1, on the reverse strand, counting down.
CCCGCCCAGGCGGCGACATCAAAATGGTCTGTTCTGGAAGGGTGTCAAAAATCCCTTGGTTCTTTTCCATCGTCCAGCGAGCATTTTTTACCTCAGCGCATTTTGATGGAAATGGAATAAGCTTCCCAGCATTACACAAATCATATGGATTGAATACTGTTCGAATTGCAATTTGTGCAGCTAAATCTTGCTCTTTAAACAAGTAATTCATATCATTTATTTTTTCGATCCCGATGCCATGCTCCCCCGAAATGCTCCCGCCAACATCGACACAAATATGAAGAATTTGAGACCCAGCCGCCATGGCTCGCTGTGCTTCACCTGGAACGCGGCCATC
>JAKADF010000171.1 GCA_021820805.1 Bacillota bacterium | reverse complement strand
CATGCGCGTACATGTTCGCCCTCCAAGTGCACGGCTTTTTTAATGTTCCGTCCAAAACCCATACACTTGCATTCGACATTATGCACTCATATCCCTTGTTAGTAAGGAATTCTCATTCATTCAGCAGTCCCTAAATAGGTTCTTTTCTTGCACTTTTGGCCAACTTATGATTAACCTTGAAAACTCAAACTTATCGAACTAAAGGCGTACTTATCGTATCCTCGTGAGATATCTACTTTTCATGGGAGTCGTGTAGATGCATTTGTGCCTGATCACGAAAGTAGGTTGGGGTATAACAAAAAAATGACCATTGCCACAACAATGATCATTTTTTTGTTATACCTCTTACACTCAAATCAGGCATTATGCAATTACCATGGCACCGATGATGGGAACAATGTCTTTAGCCAGAGGGAATATTGTCTCGAAAATTGTTCCATCTGCACTATGAAGCTCTGTTACGAGTCCCGAAAATTTATTAAATGAGAATCGAAATAAGCGGTTTTTACGATTTTCGCCAATGGCAACTGCTTCTCCATTTTTCTTTAGCACAACGATGTTTGCATCACCATTACCTAGTGCATCATTTACAACTTTAGTTAGAGCTTCTGATTCCGACATTGTCTCTAAGTATTTCTTGTAAAGCAAAAATCCAATTTCGCTATCTGAATCTCCTTTAAGTTCGTTTCCAACTCTCTCTTTCCATAAACTGCTATTTTCAAGGTACCCATTATGTGCGAAAGCAAATTGACCTGGTTCCAAGTAAGGTTGCGAATTTTTAACTGAAATCGTACTTAAAAACGATGGCCGCCTTAAATGAAACAAGCAAGAGGTAGCTTCTTTATTCTCAAATTCAGATCTTCCAGCCGCGTCTTCTCTTATGCTTTTTTCAGATCGAAAGTGACCAAGTATTCCATTGAACGTCCAGGCTGCTCCCCATCCAAAACCAGCGATTCCATATTTCTCAATTGCTTCAACATAAGGGAGCACACTTGATAATTTGAATGGTTCATCCGATTGAAGATACAGAATTTCGCACATCTGAAGCCTTTCCCTCCTTGGAAAGCATGTATTTTTCTCCAGCAGATGTTGCCCAGTAGTAGAAAACTAACGAAACAAGTGCAACAACCACTGAATCCCATGGTGCTTTTATCAACTTAATGCCACCGAAGCGTCCAAGCTTGGACATCACCATTAGAGCAATTAGATAAACAACAATCCAAGCACCGCCGTAAATTTCTTTTATTGTTTCTTTATTAAGTATAAAAGTGATAAAGTAAAGCACAACTCCGACGAGTATAAGTGTGATTGCTCCTTCAAGCCTGTCCCATTTTGCCCAATAAATAATGAGTGATCCACCGATAAAAGAGAGAGGTGCGATAACGTTTATTCCTTTGATTCTTTGTTCCAATCGAGTAACTCCAGCTCGTATAAACACAAGCACTGATACCGCTGCAGATGAAAATACAAATACGCCGAGTACACCGCTTACCCCAATAATGCTGTGCCAACTTTTGAGCGGAACAAGAAACAGTAATCCGATTATGAAATTTAGTATTAAAGCACGTGTGGGAATTCCTTGTTTTTCATTTACACTATTAAAGTAGGAAGGGAAAAACTTGTTTTTCGCAAGCCCGAAAACATTCCTCGCATTACCGGCCGTATAAACAAGAGCTGAACCAGCAGGTGATACCATTGCGTCAGCAATAATCATCCAATATAGCCACATAATATTGAGTGACAGAGCAAGTTCTGCAAAAGGTGACTTAAAGTTCACGCCATGCCAGCCTTGACTGAGATCTTTAACCGGAACAGCTCCAATAAATGCAATTTCAAGTAATACATACAGAACAACAGCAATAATAATTGTCAGAAGAACTGCTCTAGGCACATCCCTTTGTGGGTTTATCGCTTCACCCGAAAGATCCATTGCCGCGTTGAAACCTGTATAAGCAAAGACAATTCCTGCCGTGGCGATAATACTGAGTCCGGCAGACCAACCATATGGCGCGAATCCACCATGCGCAACAAAGTTTTGTGGATGGAATCCTGAAAGCAATAATCCTACCAAAGTCAACGTCGGAACTACAAACTTAATTGCTGTAACAACAAGGTTTGTTTTTGCGAAAAGGCTTACACCGTAGTAATTAATAACAACGAACACAGCCATAATCAAGATTGCGAGAAAAATACCCCCTATTGTAAGCTGTGAACCATTGTAAACACCCGGAAAAAACTTGGATAAGTATTGAACGATACCAGAAGCTTCAGTAGGAGGATTCGATGAATATGCTAACCACATTCCCCATCCAATCATAGAAGCAACCAAAGAGCCATTAGTATACATTGGATATCGTACCAAACTGCCTGATTCAGGTTTTACAATTGCCAATTCGCTAAAAACAAGGGCAACAAGCCCAAAAATAATTGCTCCAACAACCCAGCCAATAATTGACTCCGGACCTGCGTCCTGTGCTGCAAACATTGCACCGAATAACCAGCCCGATCCAATAACTCCGCCAAGTGCGGCTGCTGTTAATGACCAGACGCCAAGCCGCTTTTTCAGCAACTTATCTTGATCCATGATTTTACCCCCCTAGGTTATAATAATATGTATTTACGGAATATATCCAAAATACATCCGTAATTAGACTATTACTTAACTGTAAAGTCTGTCAATAGTGACTTTATGTTATAGTCTGTTTAGTTGAATAAATCACAGTGCTAAAGAAATGGGTATTTAATATGAATTGCAATGTTGTATTCTTCTCTAGGATAAGACAGCTATGAGGAATTCAATTTAACTCACTAAACTCTAATCATTTCAGGAGGCAATATGCGTATTAATTTAGGGGTTTTGGGTTCAATACAATTTACAGATCTGTTTGAAAAAATAATACAAAAATTTTCAAACCAGTTTATGCTTACGGCTTTCCCATATCAAACCCCCAACTCAATTTCTGAATTGATCAACCAAAATCAGAAGCGGATAGATGTTTGGCTCTTGTCAGATTATATCGGGTATTCGATAGCAACACAAAGTCACCCAACTCTAAATGTTCACCCTGTCCCATTAAATTCTACCAACATAGCACTACAGATATTGCAATACACAAACCAAAACTGTAAGCACATTTGTAAACTTAGTATTGACAATATTTTACCTGAAGAAGAAATAAATATTTCACGTTTACTTGAGATAACTTTCGAATCTATTCATTTTTACAAACAATCTGGGTCGATTAATGATGAGTTACAAAAACTCATTTCATTCCACCTGTCGCTATATAAAAAAGGCATCGTTGAATTATGTGTAACCGGAAACCACTTGGTCTACCAAGCAATAATGTGTGAAAATGTACCAGTTATCCTTATAAACCATGATCAGCAAGGTGTTTACCATGTTTTGAAGGAAATTAACTTTAGAAACGAAATACGCCAGTTAAAAAGTTCTCAAATTGCAATCCAAATTGTTCAAGTCGGTAATTACAATAAGCTAATGAATAAAGAAGACTCCCTATTTTATGATATTTATAGGCTTTATTTAAGAACGCAAGAGTTAATTTTAACCTATGCTGAAAATATATTTGGAAGTTACGTTTCTATTGGAAGCGGAAGATTCTTGATATTTTCTACGAAAGGCGCAGTGGAAGATAAAACAACATTTTCAAGTTTGCTTTTAAAGCAAATAAATAGTTTGACCTCGTTATCTGCAAATATTGGCATGGGTTACGGTTTGAATGCAGTTGATGCAGAGAGAAATGCCCGTTTGGCTTTAAATTACGCAGAAAAATCCTCACTTGAAAATTGCATTTTTTTAGTCAGCGAGGATGGAGTTATTAAAGGTCCTTTACAAGAAACCATGAGCGTACCATTCAAATATGGAACTGAAGACAAAACCCTCATGGAAAAATTAAAAAACGCAAAGGTTAGTATTACTACATATGAAAAAATGCTAGCTGTTCAAAAAACATCTGCTCAAAACATTGTGACTTCCAACATGGTGGCGCAAATTTTCCATATGACAGATCGAAATGCCAGGAAGGTTCTATCGCTACTTGAAAGTGCTGGGCTTGCTGAAATAGTAGGTAATGAGAGCCCCGCTTCAAGAGGAAGACCTAGAAAAATTTTTCGGATTAGAGAATGTTAGTAACCACCTATTTTTCATAAATACGAGTTGTCCCGGATGTCTAGTCACCTTCCGAGGTAATAATCCCGCTGACAAAGGAACACGCGCCTTTGAAAGAGCAGCAAGTCAAAAGAGCCAGTATAGCCCAAAGGTTTTACTGGCTCTTTCTATACAGCTAGTGTCGTGAGTACGCCTTGCAACTCGCCAGAGCGCCACAGTCTCAAGGCCTTATTGCAACAACTGTTAGTCGTAATCTCTATACAATGTTTTTAAAGATTCAACAACACTGGGATCTGCTAACGTCGTAGTATCTCCAAGTACCCTTCCTTCTGCAATGTCCCGTAAGAGCCTGCGCATTATTTTGGCACTCCTCGTTTTTGGCAACTCAGCTGTAAAGATTATTTCTTCGGGTCGTGCCAATGCACCAATCTTTTCAACAACACATTGTTTTAACTCAGTAACCAATCCAAGAGTGGTTTTGATACCTTCCTTAACGGTGACGAATGCAGTAATAGCCTGACCTTTAATTTCATGTGTTCTACCGATAACTGCCGCTTCAGCTACTGCTTGATGTGCGACAAGAGTGCTTTCCACCTCTGCTGTCCCAATTCGGTGACCAGAAACATTAATCACATCATCTATACGTCCTAGTACCCAGATGTAATTATCCTTATCCTTATGTGCTCCGTCACCCGATACGTAAATTCCATCAAATTGGCCGAAATATGTTCTCTTAAATCTGTCGTCATCTCCCCAAACTGTACGAAGCATAGAAGGCCACGGTTTTGTGACAACTAAGTAACCGCCCTTACCAGCTTCCACCGGTTGACCTTCTTCATCCACAACTTCCGCAGAGATTCCAGGGAGCGGACGAGTCGCAGAACCTGGCTTGGTTGCTATGATTCCGGGCAGTGGCGCAATCATAGCAACCCCAGTTTCTGTCTGCCACCAAGTATCTACAATCGGGCAACGGTTATGTCCAATGTACTGGTTATACCAAACCCACGCTTCTGGATTAATCGGTTCGCCAACGGTGCCAAGAAGACGTAAGGTTTCAAGACTATGTTTTTCAATATGACCGGTACCCCATTTCATAAACGAACGAATTGAAGTAGGTGCCGTGTACAAGATAGTAACACCATATTTGTCGATGATGTCCCAATATCTATCCCGATCTGGATAATCTGGGGAACCTTCGTACATTACAACTGTTGCCCCTGCAGAGAGCGGACCGTAGACAATATAGGTATGTCCAGTTACCCAACCTATGTCTGCTGTACAAAAGTATATATCTTCGTCCTTAAGGTCAAAGACACTTCGCATAGAGTTATTCGCTGCAACTAAATAACCCCCGGTCGTATGGACAACACCTTTTGGTTTACCTGTTGTCCCTGAGGTATAAAGAAGATACAGTATATCTTCTGAGTCCATTTCTTCAGCTTTAAACGGCGTTGCCGGAGACTTTTTAGCAAGCTCATGCCAATACACGTCTCTACTTGGATTCATCGTACTGTTCGCTTTTTTGCCTACACGTTCTACCACAATTACTTTTTCTACAGATGAGCCAACAACCGCCTGATCAACATTCTCTTTTAGCGGAATAACCTTACCGCGTCTCCAGCCCGCGTCAGCAGTAATAACAACTTTTGCATTTGCATCATCAATTCTGTCTCGTAAAGCCTTCGAAGAGAAGCCGCCAAACACTACAGTATGAACTGCGCCAATCTTAGCACAAGCCAGAAGGGAAATCGGTAACTCAGGAATCATAGGCATGTAGATTGCAACTCTATCTCCTTTTTTTACACCAAGGCTTGAAAGCATATGAGCAGCTCTGTCTACTTCACGGCCCAGCATATCATAGGTGAATACTTTACTATCGCCCGGTTCACCTTCCCAAATAATAGCGGCCTTGTTCTTACGCAGACCACTCCTATGCCTGTCCACTGCATTATATGCAGCATTCAGCGTACCCCCAACAAACCACTTTGCATGTGGCGGATCCCATTCCAGTACCTTTTCAAACGGCTTAAACCAGGATAGGTGCTGTGCTTGTTCTGACCAAAATCTCTCAGGATCTTTTGCAGCTTGTTCATAAACACTCTCATCGTTAAAATTCGCGTGTGATCGAAATTCATTTGAGGGCTCAAACCGTCTCGTCTCCTCAAGAAGTGTATCAAGCTGATTTGTTTTTTCTACCAATTGGGACTCTCCTTAAATATCAAAAATTTTAAATAATTTATATATATATCCTACTTTTAAAGAATAGGTAAATAAATAATATTACCAGCCGCGTAATGCCATCCTGTCTTCCTGGCGCAATGTATTCAAATCAATTCCTTTCATCGGATTACCAAGACCCTTGGATAAATTAGCCAATAACCCGTAGTCCTTATAGTGAGTGGTAGCTTGTACAATTGCATGTGCAATTTTTTCTGGGTTTTCAGATTTGAATATGCCAGAACCGACAAATACGCCATCAGCGCCGAGTTCCATCATTAAAGCTGCGTCTGCAGGCGTTGCAACACCGCCAGCAGCAAAATTCACAACGGGCAATTTACCAGATTCTTTAACCTCAAGTAATAACTCATATGGAGCACCCAGGTTTTTGGCTTCTGTATACAGTTCATCTGATGACATATTTTGTACTTGACGAATCTGCGCCTGCATCGTACGCATGTGCTTCACTGCTTCTATGATATTTCCTGTACCAGGCTCTCCTTTCGTTCGAATCATAGAAGCCCCCTCGGCAATCCGTCGAAGTGCTTCACCCAAATCCCGTGATCCACAAACAAACGGTACAGTAAACATGTTTTTATTCACATGGTATTTATCATCTGCAGGTGTGAGGACTTCACTTTCATCTATATA
>JAKADF010000170.1 GCA_021820805.1 Bacillota bacterium | reverse complement strand
ACAACTTGTGCTTTAAATTCGGGTGTGTATTGTTTTTTCATAGCTATAGTGTAACCTAACTGCCCTCCATCTGGTGTCCAGTTTCATGGGTCCACTATAAAGCATTGCATCAAATCAATTGAGAAGGAGGAATAGTCCGTGATTAGGAAAGAAGAAATTATCGAAGCTTTGCGCGACGTAGAAGATCCCGAAATCCATAAAAGTCTAGTTGAACTAAATATGGTGAGAAATATTGAAATAAATGGAACTCATATATCTTTGGAGGTCGTTTTGACTATCAGTGGATGTCCGCTGCACCATACAATCAAGGCCCAAGTTACCGAAAAATTAATGTCATTAGAAGGAATAGACAGCGTAGACATAACACTTGGAACAATGACGGACGAAGAACGCGATGCTTTATCTGTTCAAATTCGCGGGAGAAAAGGCGGAAAATTATACTCGCCATTACTCGATCCAAATGCTGATATTGTGTTTTTAGCTGTTGCATCCGGAAAAGGCGGCGTTGGAAAATCAACTGTTACCGCCAACCTTGCGAAGGCTCTTGGAGAATCAGGTTTAAAAGTTGGCCTAATTGATGTAGACATATATGGGTTTAGTATTCCTGGTATTTTTAATTTAAAAGACAGAACTCCAACCATAATTAGAGACGATTTAATTATCCCTATAGAAACGGAAAATATTAAAATCATTTCAATGCACTATTTTGTTCCAAACAATAGACCTGTTATATGGCGAGGCCCAATGCTTGGGAAGATGATTCGCAATTTCTTCTACGAAATGTACTGGGGTGATATAGACGTTATTTTACTAGATCTTCCTCCCGGAACTGGTGACGTCGCTCTTGATATTCATCAACTATTACCCAAGTGTAAAGAATTGATTGTTACGACTCCACAGCTTGATGCAGCGGATGTAGCCATAAGAGCTGGAGTAATGGGACAACAAACTAACCACGAAATTGTGGGTGTAGTTGAGAACATGGCTTATTATCAGTGTCCAAAATGCGGCGATAAAGAATATCTATTCGGTACGGGCGGTGGTGAACGAGCCTCTCAGGTACTTGGAACAAAACTACTTGCTAAAATCCCACTTACCGCCTTAAAAGGTACTGCACTGTTTAAAAATGGCTCTTTACAGGCTCAAGCTTTTCAAGAATTAGCCCAAACCTTAATTAAAAAATTAGGATTAACCCGAAAGCTCCAAAAGCAAGCTGTAATGGAGTAGGGAACTATTTTTACTGGAGATATGACACATTATTAGAATTCTAATAAACTAATTTAAGGGGCGGCTAAACTATGAACATTTTGGTCGCCTTAATTGTTTCTATCAAAAAATACTAGTTATATTAATTGACATTGGACGCATTACTTGTGCGTACCATGTTCGTTATACTGCAAAATGAATAAAACAGTATCATGATACTAATAGCCATAAGTGATCCTGGTACTAAATGAGCAGCCAGGTTTACCTCAAATACACGTTTGACTCTAACAATAAGTAAGGGTAGAAGCCCTATTGCCGCACCGATAAAATATAAGATAATTGAAAATTGACTGAGCCTACGTGGTAAAATCTCATCAACATTTAGTGCTGCTCTATTTATTGCACTTATGCTAAGAAGGTACTGAAGCCATAAGAAAGGGATTATCTTTTGCATAAATGCTAAAATCAACGGAACAAGCCCTCCGAAAGTAAATAAATAGGCTGCTACAACTCCGAACTTTAAATTACTGAATAGCAAAGCAAAAATAAGAAGCAATTGCCCAATTACAGTAAAAGCAACTGCAAATAATGCTTCTTTCATTGGATCTACTAGTGTTTTTTTTGCTCTGAACTTTAAAATTTTTACAACATCTACTGCAAAAGATATAACTCCACTTCCATAACAAACACAACCGATTCCTTGAAGTATTCGACCAAACCAAGCAACTTCAGGTAATGTGTGCAATACCCATTCGCTTATAATGATAACTACTAATCCCACAAAATATAACCACTTAGTTACGGAAAAAATAACGTGATATCCATAACTAAGCGAAAACATCGGTATAAGCCGATATGAAATTACGAATACTAACCCACCCCAAAATGCTAATCCGCCAATTATAACATGCGTTAGCAGTAAAGAAGTAGAAACCGTGCCTGGAGAATAAGCTTGCCAAAAACCAATAAAAAAAGCAATAATCAAAGCAATAGCTGGAAAATAAAGTCCCCGATGAACGTATGTTTTATTTTTTGCTTTACAAAAACTTGAATATAAAATATATAAAAAAGATATCGTACCTACAATAAGTAAACCTCCTCCGGTAACAATGAGTTCTGTATTCACAACAGCAAACCCATAGATCATGAGTGCGACAGATACAGAATGAGCGGGTAAATGCCAATATAATACATGGTAGGGCATCTGTGGTGCTGTAAACGCAATAGGAACAATTTGGTATAGTACACCGAAAGCTACTGTAAGCATAAACCCCAAAATTAAAGCATGGATGGCTGCTAGTGAAGCCGGAAATATTACATTCGAGCTTGCGAAACCAGGCAATATCCATTCCATTGCTAACAATGATGGACACGCAAATACCAGCCCCATAAGCTGATACGCAACTGTAGCTGATAAACGTTTTGAATTAGCCACAATAGCCTATACCCCCTCATTGAAAAATAAAACGGCATTCCTCCCTTATTGCAATTAGGGATTCCTGCCATCGTTCATAATCACGTATATATATCTGAGGATTAACCCATTAAAATGACCTTTGTACAATAACGCGTCCAGTTCGTTCCTTATATCGAACTTTCAACCCTTCAACTTTTGCAATTTCTTTTATGACTCGAAATTCTGTGTAGTCTTCAACTTGTAGAGCTTCATCATTTCTTAATTTTTCAAGCACCCCTACTGCATATGATGGGCTGCACCCCAAACTGTCACAGACATATTGAAGTTGGCTTCCCATTTGAACCCCCCCTCCTAACTACCATCAGTTTTACTTAAAAATAGTTTTTATTGCACTATCTATCTTTGTAAAGCACTTTGAATAAAAGCTAGTACCTGCCTGTCAGTACCTTGCGGCGGGTGTAGAACTCAACACCGTCGTGGCCATTAACATGCAAATCGCCGTAGAAGGAGCTCTTCCAACCAGAGAATGGGAAGAATGACATTGGTGCCGGAACACCTATGTTTACACCAAGCATTCCTGCGTCAATCTGCTCGCGGAACTGTCTAATTGCTGCTGCGCTGTCAGTAAAGAGGCATGCACCATTCGCAAAATCCGACTGATTTGCTAGCTCAATTGCCTCCGTAAGACTGTCAACCCGGACAACTGACAAAACAGGAGCAAAAATCTCGTCTTGCCAGATTTTCATACCTGGTTTCACATCGTCAAAAATCGTTGGGCCAACAAAATAACCTTCTTCGATTACCTCGTCCTTGCGTCCGTCACGAACCAATTTTGCGCCTTCATTCAAACCTGTCTCGATGTAATGCAGTGTCCGAGCTTTCTGAGAATCACGAATAACAGGTCCAAGGAACACGCCTTCCTCTAAACCATCGCCTATCTTGATTTCGTCAGCTTCAGCTTTGAGTCTTGCAACAAGTTCATCTGCAACATCACCAACCGCAACAACCACAGCACATGCCATGCAACGTTCACCGGCGGATCCAAATGCGGCACCAATAATATTCGTTACAGCATTATCAAGGTCTGCATCCGGCATAACAATCGTGTGGTTCTTTGCGCCGGCAAGTGCCTGAACCCGCTTACCGTTTGCAGATGCAGTGCGGTAAACATATTCTGCGACAGGTTGAGATCCGACGAAGGAAATTGAGTTGATACCCTTATGTTCAAGCATACTATTCACAACTTCATGTGCACCGTGCACTACGTTCAGAACACCATCCGGAAGACCTGCTTCTGTAAACAGCTCTGCGAGGCGGTTTGCCAGATATGGAGTTCTTTCAGAAGGTTTAAGCACAAACGTATTTCCACATGCGATAGCAAGCGGGAACATCCAACATGGAACCATCATCGGGAAGTTAAATGGTGTAATGCCTCCAACGACGCCAACCGGGTAACGCCACACGCCGGATTCTAGCCCTGTTGCAATATCCGGTAACTGGGTTCCCATCATAAGTGTTGGCGCACCAGCAGCGAATTCGACACACTCAATTCCACGAAGCACTTCTCCATACGCTTCTTTATAACTCTTCCCGTTTTCAAGAGTTACAAGTCTTGCGAGTTCCTCCCAATGATCTACTAACAATTGCTGATACCTGAAGAGAATTCGAGCTCTCTTAGGGACGGGTGTCTGACTCCAAACTTTAAACGATTCTTTGGCTGCTTGAACAGCCTTGTCTACGTCTTCCTTTGTAGAGATTGGAGTATTGTACATCGGCTTGCCAGTTGCAGGATTAGGAACTACTTCAGTTTTACTCGTCATCGATGGAATCCACTGTCCACCAATGAAGTTATTTAATGTCTGAGTTTGTTTTTCTGATATTATCGTCATACTTCACACCTCAATTTATTTGTAAGTACCCATTTGAATGCCCAATGAACGGGCGGCCACTACACAAAGAGAGTGACCGCCTAAGCTCCAGCATTAAATACAGATCTTTAAGATAAGTTAAAAATCAACTCACAGTGACTCAACTAAATTGCCGTAGCTCTCTGGGCGCCTGTCACGATAGAACTGCCAAGTATCCCTTACCTTCCGGATTAATTCACGATCCATTTCTGCAACAAGAACTTCGTCTTTATCACGGCTAGCAACCTTGACGAATTGACCACGCGGATCTACTAAATATGACTGACCATAGAACTCACCCATGTTCCATGGCTTTTCCCAACCTACTCGGTTGATCGCAGCTACATAAATACCGTTAGCTACGGCGTGTGCTGGCTGTTCAAGTTTCCAGAGATATTCAGATAATCCTGCCGTCGTCGCGGAAGGATTGAAAATAATCTCAGCACCTGCTAAACCAAGAAGACGAGCCCCTTCAGGGAAGTGACGATCATAGCAGATGTAAACTCCTATTTTTGCATATGCAGTGTCAAAGACCGGATAGCCGAGATTACCGGGTTTAAAGTAATATTTTTCCCAAAAACCTGTAGATGGGTCCTCGCCAGCCTGAACTTGTGGAATATGATGCTTTCTGTACTTTCCTAAATAGGTACCATCTGCATCAATCACAGCTGCGGTATTGTAATAGACACCTTCTTTTTCTTTTTCATAAACCGGAACAACAAGTACGATATTATGTTTCTTTGCAACGTTTTTCATTAAACTTACTGTCGGACCATCTGGAACGGGCTCTGCTGCCTCGTACCACTTTGTGCTTTGTTCTGCGCAAAAATATGGGCCATAAAAAATTTCTTGCAAGCAAACTATTTGAGCACCTTGGTTCGCGGCTTCCTCTATTAATTTTAAGTGTTTAGCGATAGCAGCTTCTTTATGCTCCGCTACAGAAGCTTCACCCGAAATATCATTACTTGCTTGAATAAGTCCAATTTTCACTTTACTTGACATTTTAAATTCCTCCTCATTATCCATTTGCAAGATTAAATAGTTTTATTTAAATTCAAAGGGTTTTGCTCGTAAGTATTGGCCCCTTCCGACCTTCCCAACAAATTGAGTATCGCGAAACACAAAATCGCCACGAACCAAAACGTCACGCGCTTGTCCGTGCACTTGAAATCCTTCAAACAGGGAATAATCGCAACGGAGATGATGTGTTTTAGCAGAAATCGTCCTCTTGACGTTTGGATCCCAAACAACTATGTCTGCATCCGATCCAACTGCAATTGTTCCTTTCTTCGGAAACAAACCAAACAATTTTGCCGCTGTAGTAGATGTAAGGTCTACAAAACGGCTAAGCCCAATTCGACCTTGTACGACACCATATTCATACATAATGGCTAACCTGTCTTCAATCGTTGGACCGCCATTAGGAATTGCGGCGAAGTTTTCACGCCCCAGTTCTTTTTGGTCTTTAAAATTAAACGAACACTGGTCTGACCCTATCGTAACCAAGTCTCCATTGAACAGCGCTGCCCACAATTTTTCTTGGTGAGACTTTTCTCTTAATGGTGGGGACATTACGTATTTCGCACCTTCAAAATCTGACCGTTCGTAATCACTCACGTCACAAACAAAATATTGCTCGCAAGATTCTCCAAATACCAACTGGCCACGGCGCCGGGCCGTACCAATTGCTGCAACTGCCTGTTCACAAGTTACATGAACAACGTACAACGGTGCATTTGCAAGTTTGGCAAGTGCAATAGCACGCCCAGTTGCCTCTCCCTCGGCTTCTGGGGGCCGAGTCGACGCATGATACTTCGGCTCTATATGTCCCTGAGCAAGGGCTTGTTCGACAAGCGCATCAATAACATCTCCATTTTCTGCATGCACTTGAACTAATGCTTTAGCTTTACTAGCAGCTTGTAATACTCTAAATAAAGTTTTGTCATCGGCTTGTAGCACATTCTTATAAGCCATAAATACTTTGAAAGAACTTACACCATATTCATGTACCATCTCTGGAATTTCATTAATTATCTCTTCTCTCAGGTCTCCTACCATAACATGAAAACCATAGTCTATTACTGCCTTACCACTTGCTTTTTCATGCCACATATTAAGAGAATTAAGCAGAGAGCCCCCCTTTTGATGCATGACAAAATCTACAACGGTTGTTGTTCCTCCGGCTGCCGCTGCGATTGTTCCAGATTCAAAATCGTCTGCTGTAACAGTTCCCCCAAATGGCATATCCAAATGAGTATGTGGATCGACGCCTCCAGGAAAAACATAGCAACCACTTGCATCGATTATTTCAGCATCGGATTGCTGCAAGTCCTGTCCAATCGCCGTAACTACTTGGCCTTCAATCAACACGTCGGCACGCTGCACATCTGACGCCGTGACAACTATACCGTGTTTTATGAGCTTCTTCATTAACAAACACCCCTTTCTTTGCCCTTTAACATTTTCAAATCAGTGTGG
>JAKADF010000169.1 GCA_021820805.1 Bacillota bacterium | reverse complement strand
GCCTCACCGGGGATACCGAGCATCCTTGCCGAAGCACCCGTTGAAATAATAACAGAGTCTGCTTGATGGACATCAGATACGTTTACCGTTATCTGAAACGGTCTTTGTTTTAGCCCAATGGAGGACACCCAACCTTGTTGAAACTCCGCTCCAAAGCGTTCTGCTTGCTTGCGCATATTGTCCATTAAGGCTGGACCCATAATCGCATCCGGAAACCCTGGGAAGTTTTCAACATCTGTTGTTATTGTAAGTTGTCCCCCAGGTTGAGTTCCCTCGATTACAAGCGGTTCAAGATTTGCACGGGCGGCGTAAATCGCCGCTGTAAGTCCCGCAGGCCCAGTGCCTACAATAATTACCTTATGCTTCATGGACCACACTTCCTTGTGTATTCGCTTAGATGTAGTATTTACTTTGCCGCATTGATTGCTTTTATTAAGGTCGTTTCGACTTCTTCAGCAATACCAGCGAGGTTTTTGTCCCCCAACAATTCAATTAAGGATGTTGGCTTTGGCAGCCCAATATGCGTCTTGCCTTCCTCTTCATACACAACTACTTTGCAGGGCAGAAAGTACCCGACAAGTGGGTTCTCTGTTAATACCCTTTTTGCTTCATGTGGGTTACAAACCTCAAGTACCCGAAATGGTGTATTAAATTCAACGCCCTTTTCTTGTAACTTTGCAGGAATATCCAACTGCCACAACACACCGAACTTATTCTCTTTCAGAGAGCTTTCAAGTGCTTGAACCGCTCCATCAACTGTTTTGTCAGTTACAACTGAGTAATGAAAATCCATAACAGCAATCCTCCCAATTTTCCCTTCATTAACTGATAATACCTTGCAGTTGGCTTACTAACTGGTTTTTTGGCATATACCCGACGAGTTGCTTTACAGGTCGGACCCCTTTAAATACGATCATCGTCGGGATGCTCATGATGCCGTACTGACCTGCCGTACGGGGGTTTTTATCCACATCCAGTTTCGCCACAGTGAGCTTACCTTCCGTATCACGGGCCAAATCTTCAAGAACAGGTGCCATCATTTTGCAGGGTCCGCACCAAGTTGCCCAAAAATCCACTAATACTGGCTTATCGCCTTGCAATATCTGCCCAAAATTGCTGTCTGTTACATGTACAACCGCCATGTCAAATTTCTCCTATCTACTTTTCATCAGAAGATCTATGGCTTCTTTAATCACTCGATCGGCTGCCCCGCCACCGGAAACTTCTTCACGGATACATTGCTCCATATTTTCTCCAACAACGTACATCGTAACCCGCTCAACCGCTGCACGAATTGCTGAAAGTTGAGTAACAACATCCTTGCAGTCCTTATTTTGTTCCATCATGCCGAGAACGCCGCGTACCTGGCCTTCAATTCGTCGCATTCGGTTTTTTATTTCGCTCCTGTATTCCACGGGACATTCCTCCTATCGTTGTCTATACTATACCCCCTTTCGTATCAAAATCTGCATACGAAAGTATTAAAAATTATTTTGTCTGATTTGCATTCCACTTCATAATGCCACCAGCTAAATTCAGTATATCTGTAAAACCGTTTTTCGAGAGTATTTTTGACGCCTGCATACTCCGAGCGCCACTATGGCACATCACAACAATCGTCCGGTCTTTATCCATTTCTCCAATACGGTTTTTGATTTGACCGAGAGGTATATTCTTGAATCCATTAACATGCCCAGACTTAAATTCACTGGGTTGACGCACATCAATAAACTGAGCGTTTGCTTTCTTGTCTGAGAGTAATTCCTTTAAACCTGCTGGTGAAATTGACTTCACACCCTTTGCTGGCATCATGCGATATATCAAAAAAGCAATTGCTAAAATCACAATGACGTATGTGTACCAATGCGTTCTAATCACCTCCAATCCCTATACATGATGAACAACAAAGCTACTCGCAACAAACAGTAAATACACGACCCCTGCCAGGAGCATGATTTTGTTTGATGGTCAGAGGGATTTCCAGAACCTTCTCATTCCATCCCCTCCTATAACATTCAAAGATTATCCATGAACAGCGCAGCGATTTGGTCCAATTTCCATCTCACGTTGCTTTTCTTCATCCGGATTCAATTTGCCCATATTTGTAAGGCGAATCTCCTGATACGAATGAGGCAGAGGAGGCAAGTTCTCAGTCACAAGCTTCCGGAATTCAGATTCGTCATCGACTAGAAGCCCTGCGTTCTTTTCGTACAAGGTTCCAAGGCGAGCCGAAACGCTGCCATCGGACTTCAACTCATCATAATCCGCAAAGTGCGCCGGTAATAAAACCAGATTTGATGAAAGTTCCTGATATACATTGTACAAGGTATTACGCAAATCTCCTGCCCAGTCTCCTGCTTTCCCTGCCAAGTCTGGGCGGCCAATTGATTTCACAAACAAAATGTCACCAGACAACAGGTACTTGTCATCTATAATTAGTGATGTACTGCCAATCGTGTGACCTGGTGAGTAAATCGGCAGAATTCGTACTTTCGTCGTTCCAATTGAAATTTCTTTTCCATCCTTTAAAGGCTCATATTCATACTGTGCCTCTGTTGCATCTTTCGCCGGGAGCCAATAGGTAGCATCCGTTTTTTTAGCCAGGTGGCGGCCGCCTGAAATATGGTCAGCGTGTAGATGAGTATCAATCGTATGCTTGATTTTAAGCCCGTGCTCTTTCGCAAAGTGCCCATATACGTCTATCATCCTTGCTGAATCAACAACTGCTGCTTCCCCGCCAGATGCAATCATGTAAGACAAACATCCTTTACCAATACGGACAAACTGATAAATTGCACCGCCGGATGAAAGGTCTCCAATTTTGATTGGCTCCAAGTATTCACTCCAGGCTTTCATACCGCCTTCGAGGTATGACACATTTTTTCGCCCTACTACATCAAGCTGTTCCACAACATAGCGCGACGAACCTTCCTTTGCACAAACCACGAGCACAGGTGTATCGCCTGATGGGAGTTTATCCAGTGCAACATCCACACTGTCAATCAAATCAAAGTAGGGAATGTTAATCGTTGTTACCTTTTTGCCTTCAATCTTCCAGTCTGCAAAGTCTTCTTCGTTTCGAACGTCCAAAATAAACAGTGGTTCTTCTTTACGAATTTCATCAAATAGTTCAGCAGATGTTTTACTGATGAGTTTTGTTGCTTCTGTCATTAATTCCTCCCCCTTCGAATTGATTTATTATTGAATATCTCCATCCCAAGCCAACATTCCACCCATGAGGTTTTTCACTTTGAGATACCCCCGATTCATCAAATACTCACAGGCACTCGCGCTTCGCGCTCCACTTCGGCAGACAATAATTGCTTCTTGGTTTGGATCAATTTCCGAAATTCGTTCAGGGATTTCTGACAAACGAATGTTCATCGCCGAAGGAATTTTACCCGTAGCAACTTCACTTGGTTCACGAACATCTATAATTTGTAGTTTTTCACCGTCTTTTAACCTCTGCTCTACATCGAAAGGCAATATGTTCATGATTGCCATGATCTCAACTCCTGCTTGTTATTATTTTTTATTTTATATACCTAACGGGGTATAGTATATAAGCAAAATAAACTACCGTCAAGATCGTATTTAAATTTAGTTCACTTCTTCTTTTAACTGTTGAACGATGTACCCGCCATTCAGATTGTACACATGCTCGAATTCCAATCCTTTGAGTATGCATGTAGCAAAATAACTTCTTTGCCCGCTGCGGCAATATACAACCCAGTGCATATCGGGGTTTAGCTCTTTTGCACGATCCCTTAGCTCATCTAGCGGGATATGCAAAGCACCGGGTAACATGCCTTTTTCAACTTCATCATCACGTCTTACGTCGAGAAGCCTTACGTTTTTAGACCCGAGTTCATCTTTGTGGTAAACCGCCTTAACCCTACCTGAATAGATATTGTCTGCAGCCATTCCAGCCATAATCACCGGATCCTTGGCCGAAGAAAATGGCGGTGCATATGCTAGATCAAGATTTGTTAAATCTTCCACAGTCATATTAGCCGCTATCGATGATGCCAGAACGTCAATTCGTTTATCAACACCCTCGCCGCCAACGATTTCTGCGCCAAGGAGTTTCCCAGAAGATTTTTCAACCATTAATTTGATTGTCATATCTTCTGCTCCAGGATAATATCCTGCGTGATGACCAGCTGTATTGTAAGAAACAAAAAACTCTATATCTGTTTTTTTAAGTTCTTTTTCAGAAAGCCCCGTCATCGCAATCACAACTTTTCCAAACCGAACAATCGACGTTCCTTGAACGAGTGTAAACGAGATATTCTTTCCAAACAGATTTTCTGCAATGACTCTCCCCTGCTTGTTCGGCGCACCAGCAAGTGCAATCCAGCGCTTTTTCCCGTCCACTCTATGCCTAATTTCTGCAAGGTCTCCTCCGCCATAGATGTCAGGGTCGCTTGTTTGTAGGGATTCATTAACTTGTAATGCACCAGCAACGCCAAGTGAAAGCCCTGCTGCTTTAGCAATCCCGTTGTCTGGGCGAACGCCAAGGTTCATTACGAACATATCTGCTTTAACCGTTTCTCCACTTTCAAGTTTGACAGCTTTTACTTTATCTTCTCCCGTAAACTCTACAATTCCGTCATTTAGGAGTACCCGAACACCTAATCGCTCAAGTTCATGTAAAACGGGTGAAGTCATCTCCTTATCAAACGGAGGCAAGATTTGCGGAGCCTTTTCGATCAAGGTAACTCGGATTCCTAAGGCCACCAAGTTCTCGACGACCTCAATGCCAATGAATCCTCCACCGATCACACCAACATGATTCACCCTGGCATTTTCGATCCATTCCTTGATTTCATCTACATCCGGCACACTCCGAACATGAAAAATGCCGTTTAAATCTTTGCCTGGGATGTTTGGCGAAATCGGTTTTGCCCCCATGGCTAAAACCAGCTTGTCATAGCTTTCTTCGTATTCTTTATTGGTTTCTATATCCAGAATGGTCACAGTCTTTTTTTGACGATCAATTGAAAGAGCTTCATGGCGAGTTCTCACGTCGATGTTGAAACGGTCTTTCAACGATTTCGGTGTATGTAGTAAAAGCCGATTTCGATCCTTTATGACGCCCCCAAGGTAATACGGGAGTCCACAGTTTGCAAATGACACATAGGGGCCTTTTTCTATCATGACAATTTCTGCTTGCTCACTCATTCTTCTCACCTTGGCAGCAACACCGGCTCCAAGCGCCACTCCCCCAATGATGAGAATCTTATTCGTTGTACTCTGTGGGCCCATTTTCATTCCTCCAAAGTAATGTAATTTAAAATGCTTAGGTTTTAAGCTACCTTGCTTAAATTATATATGTACGGTACGGGGTATAGTATATAGTCTGAATGAGCTAAATATACACCTGACTTATTGCACTTTATCGGATTACAATAAAATATATATTACTAAATACAGTTAATTTCTCCAAATACAGGTATATTTTACTTCCAGGATGACCATTTTGTAAGTACGATTCAAAAGGTGATGAATCCTTTTACAATGGAACAGAACATCAGACGTTCAATCGCAACAGTTGGTGCGGTGTCGATCAACCAACTACATTACTCGAACCCATGGATTATTGCCTGTTGGTCATTTTTCCTTCCAGGATTCGGACAAATCATGCTCGGACAGTACATCTTAGGGTGGATTTTATTTATTTGGGAGTTGTTTGTGAACGTTCAAGCGAACTTTAATATGGCGATCATGTATACTCTGACAGGTCGCTTTACGCTTGCAACCCATTCTTTACAAGAGAAATGGATTCTTTTCTACGGACCCGTGTTTATATACGCATTTTGGGGAAGTTACCAGTTATCTGTCCACCTGAATGAATTGTACTATCTCGCAAATCGTGAAAACGCGCAGATAAAAGTTTTTGAAATGAATGCGTTCCAACTTGAGTTTATTGATAAAAGAAGTCCATGGGTAGCGGCATTATGGTCTCTTATGATGCCGGGACTTGGTGACATCTATAACCGAAAAATCCCTTCTGCGGTATTTATTCTTGTATCCTGGATATTGATTTGCTATAAGTCCCATATACTTAACGCCATTGTCTACTCTTTTACCGGGCACTTTGTGCAGGCAACCGCTGCACTTAACATCGAGTGGACATTATTTTTGCCATCGATCCTCGGGTTTGCAATATATAACGCTTTCAACATAGCAAATGATCGAAACACACTTTTTGATAAGGAACAGGCAAATTTTCTAATCCGGAACTACCAACCACCCTCATTTAATTTCAAACTGGGAAGTGAGCTAAATGCACGTGGTCGCCACATTTGACCACTCCATTCGGTTAGAAATGGCTCTTGAAGAGTTGCAAGAGCATGGCGTCAAAAAAGGACAAATTTTTGCCATTCCACTCGAAAAAAGAAATAAGGAAGCGTTTTTCGATACAATACACCACTCGGATGGAAAATCGCTATTTGACGGAATTGCTTTATGGGGTGCATTTTTCTGTGCTTTAATGACGATCTATGGATTCGTACTTCACTTTGGCCCTGTAATTTGGGGAATGATTGGACTCGTTAGTGGCTCCATATTTGGTGCACTATTAAAAGTGGTTACTTTAAAGATGTACAAGAATAAAGAAAAACGTTCAAAGACTGAGGTCGTGGTCCTGGTTGATTGTGAGAAAGACCTTATTTGGACAGTAGAAACGGTTCTCTGGAATACAACGCTTATGGCGTGGCAAAAGTAGCTTAAATCGTGCGAGCCAGCCTATCGTCATTTTGCAAACCGTTTATCTGGTGATGAATTTAATTTGCGAATGAATTTCAAGTCCCATACGAGAATAAAGAGCAGGATAGGGTAGGAAAGTGCGGAGTACCAAAGCCGCCACCCATGATAATAAAAATATCCTGATTATAATGAAAAAAGCTCAAATAACAGGCAGAAAACAGACCACCCGGCAATGTAAACCGCTTGCACAATGATGCTGCTGTCAAACGGATAGAAATTAAGGAAGATTGTACTTGAGGTAGGGTACAGCCCTGCTGCATGGATGAGTGTTGTCCACTCAAATCCGGTGTGAAAAT
>JAKADF010000168.1 GCA_021820805.1 Bacillota bacterium | reverse complement strand
AGTGCTGGAACAGCGGGTCTAAGTGTTGGCCAATCAAGGGCTTTTGCGAGTAAGTATGCTGCACCCCATAGTGTGATAGCCATTTTTACGAGTGCGGATGTTACCCAAAGAAAAACGAACACGGATTCAAAACGTTGTATGAATCTGCCTAGGTAAATCATGCGCGCCAGTTGATACAACGGAAAAGTTGTTTTGCCAGTTTCGGAAGCAGGGAAAACCATGTGATAAGTCACAATGAATATGACAAGTAGTAACATGGACACGATTATACTGATTGCACCTATCGAACGAAAAGCCCTTGGGTCATGAGCATGTGGATAGATAACACAAAGAAGCAATACATTTGCGAAAATGGACCAGTAGCGAAAAGAGCCGTATAGAACCTCCGTGAAGCCAGTTCCCCAAAACGGAAACAACAGCAAAGGCCTCCACCAATTTGCGGTCAATAGACAAAGTCCAAGTGTGCCGATTACGAGAATTGGAAGTACAAAATAAGCTGTTCGGCAAATACCTTCAAGTCCTGCATGAGCGATATATCCTGAAGCTACAATAAAGACTGCACTTACGATGAAAAGCGGAGTTGTAGGCAAAACGGTTGTGATTACATTTTCAGTAAATTGCCTCATCACACTTGCTGTGCTCAGCAGAAAGTAGGCAGCAAATATAAGTGCAATTAAAATTGCACCCCACTTTGAAAATGCCTCCACGGATACTTCAACAATGTCCATGCCGGGAAAATACTTAGACAACAATCGCTCTACGATTAAAAACAAAACTAAAGTGCAAATTCCTGAAATAACCGGCTCCATCCAAGCTGCTTCGTAACCCGAGCTGCTCACATAGCGCGGGTACATTAAAAAGGCATTGGTGGCCACAAAAATGATGAGCATTGCAGTTAATTCTTTCGCACCTATACTGGCATTTTGCTGCGCTTTTGTCATTTTTTGCCATCATCCTTTTTACGCTGCTTCGGTTCAGGTCTTGTGGCCGAACTCCACGGGCGAGTAATCGGCTGTTGTCGCCAGTCGCGCTTTGTCTGCATATAAGTTGGCCGCTGGTTTTGCAAGAATACAGGCCCCCTTGTTAATACATCCGGGGAACTATCCTGGCTTGGTGCAACAGGCGACAGCATTGGAACCCCAAACGATTTCTGTATAGAAAGCCGTACAACAAACACGCACATCAGTATCGCTATACCATAGAATCCAAGAACTGATGCTGCAGCGAGGAATACAAATCGAGTTAGACGAACCGCAAGGTTCAAATTGTAATTCGGGATCGTAAATGCTGCGAGTGCTGTAGTTGCGACAACAATAACCAAAAGTGGGCTCACAATGCCAGCTTGCACAGCAGCTTGTCCGATAATTAACGCGCCAACAATACCGATTGTGGGGCCGATAACCGAAGGAATTCGTATACCTGCTTCACGAATAAGTTCTATTGCAAACTCCATCAGCAAAATTTCAACAACTACGGGAAACGGCACTTGTTCGCGGCTGCCAGCAATTGCGAGCATTAAGTCTGTCGGTATCATCTCAGGATGATAGTTCGTTACAGCAACGTAGAAAGCAGGCAAAAGTAAAGCAACGCCTAATGCAACCCAACGCAAGAAGCGCAAAAAGGTTCCGAATTGCCAGCGCAAATATGCATCTTCAGGTGTATGAACCAATGTCCAAAGTACAACAGGGGCAACTATAGCAAACGGGCTGTTGCCGACAAAAATTGCAACGTGTCCTTCTGTGAGCATGTGTGCAACTCTATCCGGCCGTTCAGTCGATAAAACTTGTGGAATCAAAAGTGACGGCTTATCTTCTATGAATTGCTCAAGGCCCCCGCTGTCTGGCAAATAATCAACGTCAATTGCTTTAATACGTTTACTGACTTCCTCAACCAAACTCTGATTTACAATACCCTCAATATACATAACTGCAACGTCAGTACGGGCAAGCTCACCGACTGAGAACATTTCCGTCACTAAATGCTCGCTTTTGAGTCTTGCACGAACGAGTCCGGTATTGGCCCGGAAACTTTCTGTAAACCCATCGTGAGGCCCACGAACAACATTTTCTGTTTGGGCTGGTCCGACGGTCCTATGTTCCCAGCCTTTTGTTTCCACAATGAGTGCAGCGTCACAGCCATGAAGAAAAACTGCGGTCGATCCGCTGAGTATACCAGGCACAACTTCCGACCATTTTTGAAATATATCTACCTGGTTACCTGGCAGAAGCTTCTCGGAGACAACATCCATCCGCCGTTTTGGATCATCTTCTGTCACATGAGTCAGAACCATCAAAGGCTGCAAAATAAATTCATTGATAATTGTTTTATCTGCCACGCCGTCAACAAAAACGATGAATCCCCGCCATGGCCGTTCAGTACCAGCACAAAACTCACGAATAACAATGTCCTTATTTTTAGGCATATGAAAAATGGTTTTAATGCAAAGATTGATTTTATCCAAATCTGCCGGCAGGTGGTCATCTATATCCGGTTCAGCAGTGCGAACTTCCTCATTGTATTTTTGACTGCCCTGTTCGATAAATTGTTCAAGCGGCATGGGTTTTTTCGATCCGCTTTTGGATTTCTCGGGTGAAGGAGCAGCTTGGTTATCTTCGCTTGATTCGCTTGGTTCGTTTTGTGCGTCTTTTAACAAAATGAACTGATCATCAAGAACTGAATCGTCAACAGTTATTATTTTTTTAACCCAACCAGGCAACTTCACGCAGCTTCCCCCTATGTACACTCGTATACATAGGGTGCTGCGGCGTAACACCAATTATTCTTATTTTGTGGAAGACAGGGCTTGTTTCGGCACAATGCTGACGACTAATGTCAGCAATTTTGTTTGAGGAGAGTAATTTAAAATCTGAACACCGTATGGCTTTGGAGTTCTTTTCGTGAAATTCACATCAATCGCTTCGTTATCCGTGTTTAAGGAAATCCAGTATGGCCAAGGGGCGTGTTTAAGCACAAGCATCAATAAACTAGTAGGTACCGGTATACCGCCTATCGATGCACTTTCAATTTTCAAGTCGAGATTTCCGGATTGTACATTCGGATCAAATGTTAATTGAAACGGCACTACTCTGTCAGTAAGCTTTATCCCAACGTCACAATCCCATGTGTTTGAAAATCCTACACGTGCATAGGAAAAAATCTGTTTCACATCGGGCTCCTCAGTGAGTGCATACTCCAAGTACGTATTAATGGCATCTTGTCCTACCGCCAACTGCACATTTGCCGCTTTCTGAGTTACAGAAGCATCAGTATTTGGCGCTGGCTGAGTACGAGGAAACGTATTTAGCCACGCAATCACAAACACGAAAACTACAAGGTTTAGTGATAATAGGACGATAAAGGCGCGTTTCCACATTTAAATTTCGCCTCCCGTCACGTCTTCTTATTTTTTACTATCTCGTTTACTTGGAAGAAAAACGGTTTTGTAATACTTGCAATAATCACGAACAGGGCAAATTTCACACTCTGGTTTTCTAGCGTGGCAAATTTTCCGGCCATGATGGATTAAGAGGTGATGCGCCTGTGTCCATACCGATTTTGGCAATCGGCTGCAAATCTGTTTTTCAATTTCAAGCGGGTTTTCACTGTCCGCCATTCCCAATCGATTTGAAACGCGTGCAACGTGTGTATCTACTGCAACAGCGGGAATACCAAACGCATTTGAAACAACGACATTTGCAGTTTTCCTACCAACACCTGGCAGAGTAACAAGCTCGTCCTGATTTTGGGGTACATCGCCATGGTACTTCTCAAGAAGTATTTTACTCGTTGCGATAATATTTTCGGATTTCGTTCGGAATAATCCAAGTTCCTTAATATCTTCTTGCAGTATTTCCGGTGTAATTGCCGCATAATCTTCTGGACCATGATACTTTGTGAATAATTTTTCAGTAACCATGTTAACGCGCGCATCTGTGCACTGAGCTGACAACACCGTTGCGACTAGGAGTTCAAACGGCGTTGTGAAATTAAGCGCACACTTCGCATCAGGATACGTTTCCGAAAGAATTTGTATGACTTCTCCTGCTTTTACTTTTGACATGAGTCTCATGGCAAGACATCCTTTACTGTCCAGAACCCGATGGAACACGAATATGGTACCTTTGTAAATGGGCGTGCCGAACTATATCTCTGTTATTCAGACTATCAAGTAAGATCTCACGTACTAACGGCTTACCAAATAAAATATCTGATCCGTTTTTAAACTCGCTAAAAACTGGCGATAACCATAAATACTCACAAGTGACTACTCGATACATCCTTAAAGTGTCTAACGGTTCTCCGCCAACTCGTACAGACAGAACCTTTACACTTTCAAATTGCTTTACTAACTGAACCTCTACATTAGCAAGTGCTAAATAGCCCACTACTGCTCCGCGAAACCCAAACCCCAGACCTTGCCGATGAAAGTACGGTTCTGTAATCCCCTTTTCCAGAATACTTAAAATATCCGTTCCGGAAAGGGACATAACTATCGGCCGCGTCGGCGTCGGGCATGCACCGTGTACATGTTTCAAATGGACCTCTCCGTCAAGCAGACTCGCACTGAGCGCACCGCTCATCATAATGCCAAGGTCTCCTGGATACGCCGCAAACAGCGCATCAACAAGAAGGTTCGCAAACATCGACTCTCTGTCGAAATACACAGGAAGTATTTCATCCAGCTTTGCAACTTTTGTATTTAATTGGTTTTCAACTTGAACCATCATATCTTTGTAAACCTTGTACATCTCTTCATCATAAGGCAGGTGAACATCTATACGAATAGGTTCACTGATTGTTTGAATGACGCGTTTTGTTGACAAATCAAATTCTACTGTTGTATGCCCAAATACAAATCCATGTTTTCCAGGTTGGAAAATTGCAGTTTTTCCGACGTAATCCGCTTCTGGCATGGACTGATGTGTATGTCCCCCAAGAATAACATCAATACCTGGAACCCGTTCAGCTAATTTATGGTCATTGAACAAGCCCAAATGAGACAAACAAATAATGATATGACACCCTCGGCTTGTGAGCATGTCGACGGCATGTGCGGCGGTAGCAAACGGATCGTCAACTTGTACACCAAGCATTCCATAAGGACCTTGGTAGTTTGGTGTCAGGCCAAATACACCAACAAGGGCACCGCCGCAATCAAAAACTTGAGTATCCGTAAAAAACGGAAACGGGGTCCCGTCTGCCTGACGTACATTTGTTCCAAAGACACAGGTCTTGCTGTCTTCGGCAAGGGATTTCCACTTTTCAAGCGGAATCGTCAAACCTTCATTATTACCAAATACCCATCCATCAACAGATAGAGCACCAAGTATTTTGGCATTCATGCGTCCAAGGCTGGCTTCAGTTTCCGGGCGTACCCGATCTAAAATATCCCCGAGGTCAAATGTCAAAACAGGGTCACCCTGGGCCTGAAACCTCGTTCGCATGCTTCGTAATTTTGCTCCCGCGCGCAAATAGTTTTCAATTTGACTGTGGATATCGTTCGTATGTAAAAGGTGGATTTTCACGTGTTCACCCCAAAATACTCCATCCGGTTACCTCCACTGCTTTCGCCTGTTTGAATTTATGCGGATGCTGAGCCATCCAGTCCTAATTCAGAAGCAATCCCTGATAATGCTTCTATTACAAGTGCAATATGTTCATCTAGATTTACTGAAAGCTCCGCTGCGCCTTCATAAACTTCTTCCCGATGAACACCCTTTGCGAATGCTTTGTCTTTTAACTTCTTCTTTACACTTTTTACTTCCACAGATTCAACCGTTTTTGTAGGCCGTACCATAGCGACAGCCATTACAAAACCTGAGATTTCGTCACATGCATATAATGCTTTTGCCATAAGCGTATCACGTGGAACGCCATGGTGGTTGGTATGACCAGAAATCGCATGAATGATTTCCTCTGGATACCCTTTCTCACGCAGAATGCGAGCCCCAACAATTGTATGCTCCTCGGGAGATGGATAACGCTCATAGTCAAAATCATGCAATAAACCAGTAATTCCCCATTTTTCTACATCCTCGCTAAACTTGGCCGCACAAGCTCGCATAGAAGCTTCAACCGCATAAGCGTGTCTACGCAAAGATTCAGATTTTGTATATTCATGTAATAGGTCTAAAGCTTCTTCTCTTGTTTTCATCTCGTTACTGCCTCCATTGTTGCCATTCGAAATAGTGGTTTTATCTTTGTAAAGCACACCATTACGGCTTGTTCAAATTCACTTGCCTTCATGTGTGCTGCATCTGCCTTTGGCACTTGAATTCCAACAAGCAGTTCTCCGTTTCTCGTGGTCGTCATTCTTTGAGCAAGTTCCTTCAACCTTGTCGGTGTCACATCCCGGCCTTGAATGCCTTCTGGATTTGTATGATCCGGTATCCATACATACCCTGGCGGAAAGTGTTCCAGCAAAACCTCTGCGTTCATTTTTATCTTTTCAGCAAAATGTGCCCTATCTGCCGCTTCATACAACAGGCCAAACAGTGCAAATGCATGAGTTCGCCATGCGCCAATTTCAAAGTGAGGATGTTTTTTATACCCCCGCTTGTCCCCGCTGATTGCAACCCAACTGTCTTTCGGGGGATTCACAGTCCTTCTGGCATGCTTCGCCACATGGGAATACATGGGTACGCCCAAAACCTCTGTCAAACGCGGGGCTAGGTCATGACCCAATCGTTCGAATTTCGGACTCAAAACTGTTTTTACAGCATGCATACGTTCATCAAACCCTGGCACTTCAAACACCTCAAAATCTGATGCCTGAAACCCCTCAAATTCCATTAGACCTCTCCCCCTTTCCAGTTGAAATTGAACAAAGCATTTATATAATACAGTAGACAACCTTTCCGAATGGCGCAAGATGATGAAGGCAATTTCTAAATCTCTAATTTTCTTCCTTGCCGACGTTTTATGCGGTTTAACCGATGCACAAGCTCCTTCCACACTCGGTCTTCCTTTATGGATTGCAACTCATCAGTTTGTTGTACCTTTTGTCGGCTGCTGCTCACGCGATACGGCAGCAGAGGTCTCTGACGGCTTGCCTCTAAAGCCTTGTCTACTGCATTCGATTGACCC
>JAKADF010000167.1 GCA_021820805.1 Bacillota bacterium | reverse complement strand
GTATCTGTTAATGACTCTACATTAGTGTCGCGAGGTGTCTACGAGATAAAACCCGACCAATTACTTTTTGCGTCACAGCATTTGCGTGCAGCGAGAAGACATAAGTTTCTGCTCCTTCATGTTCCACCGCGTGTTGGCTCATTCAAAAACTTTCTAAGCGATTCAACGCTAAATTCTGGACACGGATTTCTTAAACTCGAACGAATTATTCGGCAAAATCATGTGAATGGAGTTCTCTCTGGACATGTTCATGGATTCTTCCGAACGCACACATTGGGAACAGATTACGTGGTATCAGGAGGAGCTGGGGCACCGCTTGTAACGGGTCAGCTGCAGCATATTACGCTCGTTACTGTAAGAAACGGACAGGTGACGTACAAGGAAGTCCCGATTGGCTGGCAGGCATAACAATAGAGGGCGAGACTCGGCTATGCTTAAAAGTACACTTGAGACGTAAACATAAATGCTCTCCAAACCGAAACGGGCGGAAATTTGTATGGAAAGGGCTATATCTTCACGGCCGACTTTAAGCTGGGAGATGGTGCCTCTTTTTTATGACTTTTTATGATTAGACACGAGGCATATTGATGACGTTTTAAGTTATTATTCCTCGCACTTTCTGTACTTTGGAACTTGGGTAAGCGGTTATGCGTATATACCGTGCAGCTTTCCAGTTTGAACTCAGAATTTGAATATACTTAACGGTTGGTGTTAAAATGGATCTCATGCTACAATGTCAATCGGAGTTAAGCTGAACAAGGTATTGTTACGCTGCAGGCGAGTTGCTGGCAGCGTCAAGTTCGGAAAACAATGATATACTTTTTGAAAACATCTTAAAGGAATCTTCTAAGATAGACATTCTGCTTGAATGTCTAGTTGTTGACGTACCTGGGCAAAGTTGAGTGAAAATCAAATCATGTTATAATAGGAACGCCTTTGCTCGGTTACGAGGTTGAGAAATATGTAATAAGAATGACGGTTGTGGTGTTAAAGTGACACCAGGCCATATAGTCTTGGGGAGGAAGTTGTTGATGACAGCGAAATGGGAAAAGACAGCAGCCAACACGGGGGTTTTGGAAGTTGAGGTTGGCAGCGAGCGCTTTGGTGAAGCGCTTGATCATGCTTTTAAGAATATTATCAAGCGTGTAACTGTACCTGGATTTCGAAAAGGGAAGGTCCCTCGTAAAATATTTGAAATGAAATTCGGGGTAGAGTCCTTATACCAGGATGCTGTCGACTTCCTGTTACCGAAGGCTTTTGAAGAAGCTGTTCGTGAAGTCGGTATTAATCCTGTTGACCGTCCAGATGTTGATGTTGTTCAAGTTGAGAACGGTAAGCCATTTGTATTCAAGGCAACTGTTACTGTCAAACCTGAAGTAGAACTCGGCGCGTATACAGGCCTTGAAATTCAAGATAAAGAATTTAATGTTACGGATGAAAAGGCTCAACAAGAAATTGAAAATGTCCGCAAGAGTCATGCAGAAATTGATGTAGTTGAAGACGGAGAAGTTCAAAAAGAAGATAGTGTGAACATTGATTTCCTTGGTACCGTAAATGGTGAGCCTTTTGAAGGCGGAGATGCTGAAAACTTCCAGCTGGAAGTCGGTTCAGGCATGTTTATTGCAGGTTTCGAGGAACAACTGATTGGTATGAAGACTGGAGAAGAGCGGGATATTGAGGTTACGTTCCCAGAAGATTATCATGTGAAATCTTTAGCAGGACAAGCAGCAAAGTTCCATGTTGTACTGCATGATATTAAGCGTAAGTCTCTTCGAGAATTCAACGATGAATTTGTACAGGAAATTAGTGAGTTTCAAACAGTGGGAGAGTATACTGAAGATCTAAAGAAACAGTTAGAATCTAGAGCAGAAGCTGAGCATAAGCGTTATCTAGAGGATGAGGCTGTGAAACTTGCTGTTGATAATGCGAAGATTGAAATACCTGAAGTCATGATTGAACATGAAGTTGATCATCAGCTTCATCACTTTGCTGAACAGTTGCAAATGCAGCAAATTCCTCTTGATGCGTATCTTGAATTCACTGGGACAACGATGGATGAGTTGCGCAGTCAGTTCAAAGATGCTGCAGAGAGAAGTGTTCGCACTGAACTAGTGCTTGAAGCAGTTGCTGAAAAAGAAGGATTTGCACCTAGCGAAGAAGATTTGAATGTAGAATTCCAAAAACTTGCTGAATCGTCAGGGTTGGAACTTGATAGAGTGAAACAGCTCCTTGCGATGCGTGATCCTGATTTTGCATCTCTTAAACTTGACTTGCGTAATCGTAAGACAGTCGAATTTCTTGTGTCGAATAGCAAAGTAGTATGATTTTGGGTACAATAATCACATATCTTCTGACATAATGTCGTACAAAGGACATCGAGACAAGGCGAAGAGTATGCCTTGTCTCTTCACACAACTGGGGCGCATCGGAATTCGCGTGCCATAGGAGGGATTAAGGTGGGTTTGACACCGATTGTTATTGAACAAACAAGCAGAGGGGAACGGTCTTACGATATATATTCAAGGTTATTGCGAGATCGAATTATCCTTCTTGGTACACCAATTGATGATTATGTAGCCAATTCGATTGTGGCCCAACTGTTGTTTTTAGCAGCAGATGATCCGGAACGCGATATTCAACTTTATATCAATAGTCCTGGTGGTTCAGTCACAGCTGGACTCGCTATCTATGATACAATTCAACATATCAAGCCGGCAGTATCGACAATGTGTATTGGTATGGCAGCAAGCATGGGTGCGTTTCTACTTGCAGCAGGTGAGAAAGGGAAACGCTTTGCTTTGCCGAATTCAGAAATTATGATTCATCAGCCTCTAGGCGGTGTACAAGGGCAAGCTTCTGACATTAAAATTCATGCTGATTGGATTTTGAAAACGAAAGAAAAATTAAATCGAATTTTGGCAGAGCGTACCGGGCAACCTTTGGAGAAGGTAGAACGGGATACAGATCGTGACAATTTCTTGTCGTCGACAGAAGCAAAGGAATATGGATTAATTGACGAGGTCATTACCCGTACGTAATACTCCGGCTGTTGCACTTGATTCTTCAATTCGATGCAGGAATCCTGTGTCAGGAGCCTCGTAATGAGGGAGGGAACGTTCATGTTCAAATTTAACGAAGAAAAAGGTCAGTTGAAATGCTCGTTCTGCGGGAAAACGCAGGAACAGGTACGAAAACTGGTTGCTGGTCCCGGCGTCTATATTTGTGACGAGTGCATTGAGCTTTGTAATGAAATCGTCGAAGAGCAGTTGGGCGAAGAAGAAGAGTTTGAACTCAAGGATGTTCCGAAACCGACAGAAATAAAAACAATTTTAGACCAATATGTGATTGGTCAAGAAGCGGCTAAGCGCTCTTTGGCCGTTGCGGTTTATAACCATTACAAGCGAATTAATGCAGGCACTGCTAAATCAGAAGATGTCGAATTGGCAAAGAGTAATATAATGCTCATTGGACCTACAGGAAGCGGTAAGACTTTGCTGGCACAAACGCTTGCCCGTATTCTGAATGTTCCTTTTGCAATTGCAGATGCGACATCTTTAACAGAAGCAGGCTATGTTGGTGAAGATGTAGAGAACATCCTGTTAAAGTTAATTCAGGCTGCAGATTATGATGTTGAGAAGGCAGAACGAGGTATTATTTACATCGATGAAATCGATAAAATTGCTCGAAAGTCAGAAAATCCATCGATTACAAGGGATGTATCTGGCGAAGGAGTTCAACAAGCATTATTGAAGATTCTTGAAGGAACTGTGGCGAGTGTTCCTCCACAAGGCGGACGTAAACACCCGCATCAGGAATTCATTCAGATTGACACCACAAATATTCTCTTTATCTGCGGTGGAGCATTTGATGGTATTGAACCGATTATCAAGCGCCGCCTTGGCAGAAAAGTAATTGGCTTTGGTGCTGTGAGTGCTGCACAGATAGAGTCTACAAGTACGGACGTTCTTAAGAAAGTATTGCCTGAAGATCTACTCAAGTTTGGATTGATTCCTGAGTTCGTAGGACGTTTGCCTGTTGTAACAACCCTTGAAGCTCTGGATGAGTCTGCATTAAAACGGATTTTGACGGAGCCGAAAAACGCTTTGGTTAAACAATTTCAGAAGTTGCTTGACTTGGACGGAGTTGTACTCGAGTTCCATGAAGATGCACTCACTTCCATAGCAAAAGAGGCAATTAAGCGTGGTACGGGAGCTCGTGGATTGCGAGCTATCATTGAGTCCATTATGCTTGATGTAATGTATGAGTTGCCTTCACGTGAGGATGTAAATAAATGCATCATCACTAAGGAAGCTGCAAACCATGAACAGGGACCGATTTTACTCGGGAAAGACGGAAAAGCAATCAAGATAATCCGCAAATCAGAAGAGACTGCTTAAAGTAAAAGCAGTTATAAACCACAACTATACTATTCAAAGACTGTCTCATTGGCGATGAAAGCTGATGAGTCAGTCTTTGTTTATTTTTACGAATGTTCACGCTCGAAAATAATGTTTAAAAGAGTGATATTATACAGGCCTCATGTTCAATAGACGTTTTTTCTCTTTTGGTTTATGACTAACTTTCCATGGACATACTTGGTATATGCTTGTGCAGTCCATGGGAGGGTTAATAGATGAGCGTGACAATTCTAGCTGCCATACAAGTGTTTTTTGCGATTATTATTGGGTTGTATTTTTGGAACCTGTTGAAAACTCAAAATCATAATAAGGGTGCAATAGAACGAGAATCTAGAAAAGAACTAGAAAAGCTTCGTCAAATGAGAACTGTGTCCTTGACAGAACCGCTTGCTGAAAAAACGCGCCCGCAGCGAATTGATGATATCGTAGGTCAAAAAGATGGAATCCGAGCATTACGTGCAGCGCTGTGTGGACCGAACCCCCAACACGTATTAATCTATGGCCCTCCAGGCGTCGGAAAAACTGCTGCTGCAAGGGTCATTCTTGAAGAAGCGAAAAAAAATGCAAGTTCTCCTTTTACAAGTGACGCAAAATTTGTGGAGTTAGATGCAACAACGGCAAGATTTGACGAGCGAGGTATTGCAGATCCGCTTATCGGTTCCGTCCATGATCCAATCTATCAAGGTGCTGGCGCAATGGGCATGGCTGGAATACCCCAGCCTAAGGCAGGAGCTGTAACAAAGGCCCATGGTGGTATATTATTTATTGACGAGATTGGTGAGCTTCATCCAATTCAAATGAATAAACTGTTAAAAGTTTTGGAAGATAGGCGTGTTTTTTTGGAAAGTGCATACTACAGCAGTGAGGATACTGCAATCCCACCGCATGTGCATGATATTTTTCAAAATGGATTACCTGCCGATTTCCGGCTGGTCGGTGCGACCACTCGCACTCCGGAGGATATACCGCCAGCAATTCGCTCACGGTGTTTGGAGATATTTTTTAAGCCTTTATCGAAAACTGAGATTTCTAAAATCGTTCGGGGCTCAATCGAAAAGCTTGAAATGCCTGATGCAGATGACGTTGTCGAAGAAATATCACAATATGCAACAAATGGTCGTGAAGCGGTTAACATTGTTCAAATTTGCGGCGGGCTGGCGATGTCTGAACAGCGTACTGAACTAACAGTATCTGATGTAGAGTGGGTAGTTGAATTTAGTCAGATACCACCGCGAATGGAACGAAAAATTGCTAGTCGTCCTCAAATTGGTGTAGTGAATGGACTTGCGGTTTTTGGGCCCGCGAGCGGGATGCTGCTTGAAGTTGAAGTGATGGCAAGGCATGTGGCAAATGGGCAAGGAAAAGTCATAATCACTGGTTTAGTTGAAGAGGAAACGATTAATGGCCGCGAAAAGAGTATGAGAAGAAAGTCAACGGCCATGGGGTCATTAGAAAACGTAATGACCACTCTAAAGCGCCAATTGAACCTCGACGTTTCATCTTATGATTTACATGTAAACTTTCCAGGCGGAATGCCTGTGGATGGTCCGAGTGCGGGTGTAACAATGGCTGTCGCACTATACTCTGCAATTCGAAAAATACCTGTTTTGAATACGATTGCGATGACTGGGGAAATCTCCATTCGTGGATTGGTACGGCCCGTAGGCGGAGTACCAGCAAAAATTGAAGCGGCAAGGGATGCAGGAGCAGAAGTAGTCCTGATACCCAAGGAAAATTGGCAGGAGTCGTTTCGGGAGATCGACGGTGTCAAGGTCGTTCCAGTCGAACGGATTGAAGATGTGTTGCGACTTGCGCTTGTTGGGGGCCTAGACAATATTGTTTCTGTTTATGAACCCAATTTGCCATCCGGTAGTGCAGATTCGGCATCTCCATCTGCTTGAGTATTAGACTTTCTGTTTGGCATTCTGTACAATAAAGGCCAATTCCTATTGGGAGATTGTTCCGGGGGTGGACGAATGGTTACAGAAGGTCCAGAAAAAAGCGTTTTCCCATTGTTACCATTAAGAGGATTGCTGGTCTATCCTTCAATGGTGCTTCATTTTGACGTGGGACGTGAAAAATCAATTCGAGCTCTTGAACAGGCGATGGTTGAGAATCATTTGATTTTGCTTACATCACAAGAGGATGGCCAAGTAGATGAACCAACACCAGATGATTTGTATCATGTGGGAACCTTGGCGAAAGTAAAGCAAATGATGAAACTCCCAAACGGTACAATCCGCGTTTTAGTTGAGGGGCTGGAAAGAGCCAGAATAGGTTTATTTACTCGTATTGAGGATTGGTTTGAAGTTGAAATTACACGTTACCCGGAAGATGATAACGCTTCTGTCTCAACAGAACTCCAGGCAATGATGCGTTCTGTACTTCAACAGTTTGAACAATATGCGAAGCTCTCAAAAAAAGTAGACCAAGAGACCTATGCTTCCGTTATTGATATAGAGCATCCGGGTCAGTTTGCAGATGCAATTGCTGCTCACCTCCCGCTGAAGGTAAAGGAAAAGCAAGATATTCTCGAGAGTTTTGATGTTAAACAAAGGCTCGAAAAATTGCTCCAATTTCTCTCCGATGAGCGAGAAGTTTTGGAACTTGAGCGTAAGATACATCAACGTGTTCGCAAGCAGATGGAAAAAACTCAGAAAGAATACTATCTT